>JAYUUP010000030.1:0-5028 GCA_043754825.1 bacterium
GATCCCTCAAAAAATTCACGTTTGAAATTGGTCGACAACCCAAAGCAATGTACTGAAATCTGTAAAATTGTTACAATCTTATTAAGTTGAAATACCTGATCGCGGGTAAGAAAATTTGCCTCGTCCACATAAATTGCCACTGGTTGCACAGCTAGAGATTGTACGAGAGCAAATATATTTGTAGTACTACAAACCATCAAACCTGCTTTGAGCGGATTTTGAGGCATTGCTCGGGAGCAGATATGGTCGTTACGGGTGTCGACTGACAGTTTCATGACAATGATTGAACCCGGCTTATTTGCCTGAATGTCATTGTACACTTTTTGTAGCATGAGCGTAGTTTTTCCGCCACCCATGACACTATGAAAAAACATTAACTTTGAGTTATTCATGTGCTCCTCCTGTCGCAGTCAAATCAATAAATGACGTTTTGTCGACCTGTTTTGACAACAGTATCTTTGTAAGCATAACTAATGCATATTTCCATGACGTGACTGTGGAAAAAAAGGAGAATCACATGTACCAATCAGTACACAAAGACCTTGGTTTGTATTACGCAGCAATTATCGCCGACTCAATCACTAAATTTGGTCATCGGCTTACGACCTTTGTACTTCGGCTTCCCAAGTTTATCGTTGCCGAGTTCAACACTCATCGATTATTGAGCCGTAACTCAGCTAGCTCTCGAGCAATTCCGTTTAAGACCAACGTCAAAAATATTATTGCAAGTAGTTTTATTCCTGATCGCTTTCCTAAAAATCACAGCGGTATGTCTCAGAAAGATCCGTCAGCCTGGTATTTTGCTGATACACCAGAATATGAGTTATTGAAAAATAAATGGTTTGAGGCTAGGAATTTTGCAATTGAGTTTGCAACTGAGCTTAACTCCATGATTCAAGAACTGGATCAAAATGGTAAGATTACCAAAAATGGAATTAGCAAACAAATTGTTAATCGCATTTTGGAGCCGTGGATGTGGACGACAATCATTGTGAGTGCCACAGAGTGGAGCAATTTTTTGGCACTGAGAAATAGTGAGCATGCCCAACGTGAAATTATGATTCCCGCTCAACTCATAGCCGAATGTATGGCTGAGTCCACTCCAATTTTACTTGAAGGTGGTCAGTGGCATATACCATTTGGCGATAAAATTGATTTGCAACGTATTGAATCCGAGCGTCAATTGTTATTTCCTGATGATCTCATTGAGTTGTCAATTACCCGTGAGATGATTGCTCGTATGATTGCCATCGCACGTTGTGCTAGAGTCTCATATCATGAATTTGACGGCACCGATAGTTATCTTAAAGATTTAGAATTGTACAATAGACTCAAAGATCAAGGACACTGGTCACCGTTTGAGCATGTAGCTCAGGCAATGACCGATGAACAATATCAGGATAGTGTTCGCAAGGAGTTCAATTTTACTGAAGCTCAGTACGGTTGGTGTGGTAATTTTCGAGGTTTTATCCAAGCCCGAAAAATGTTTCCGCTATCACAAGAAAATATTGTATAATTAACATACGCGTACGCAAAGCCCACTTATTTATTTAGGTGGGATTTTTTAATTGTCTTGGCTCGTCGTTGAACCAACTTGCGATGAGTTGGAGGGGTTGTTGGTTGACTTAAAATTGCCTACAATCCAAGAAAAGATGAACATAGCGATCAAACCCCATATAAAACCTTGTGTAAATCCATTGCTGTGACCCTTGTCCTCAACCTCAACTTCTTGTGTATCTAAAAATCCATCAGTTTTATTTTTCACCAATTCATCGGCCTCATTTTTAATTTTGACTTGTTCAACTCGTAAATTTTCCGCAATGGACATTTTTGAGGTGTACAAAGTTTTTGAAAACTATGCAAGGCAGTTATTTGAGTAAGAGTTCTATCATGATACCTTTTTTTTGCAATAGTTCGCTATTTAATGCGTAAAATTTTTTGGTTCCGGCTTTGTGCTCAACGATAACTTCTGCCTGAAGCAAGGTTTTGAAGTGGTATGATAATGTTGGCTGCGAGAGATCAAGGTGTTGTGTACAAGTGTGAGTTGAGGCACTTCCGGTCTCATCATGATGATGCGCAATCGCCCGGAGGAGTTTGAGACGAATCGGATCAGCGATGGCAGTGAGTATGTCCAGAGTGGAGGTCATGAGCGTGATATGTTAGGCATACTATAAAAATCAGATATGGGCAAGTAATGATTTGTGTATATTAAATGCAGTAAATAAAGAACATGAATCCTCTGGTCAAGCCAGAGGACAGCAGCAAACGAAACTATACAATTTTATGCTAGAGTATTGATATGCGCCAGCAATTTTGTTTGCTCAGTAATATTGTGCTGATCATTGCGTCCGATAAATCCAAAGTGCGTCATTTTTTGAATGCCGGTGTACCAGACAAAGCCTCGAAGTCCCGTGCGAAAGGCATCGACACCCCTATCAGCGTAAACATCGAGTGGTCCGCCACTGGCAGAGATTACAATCAAATCTTTGACGTTTGTGGTGAGTCCCACTGGTTTACCGGCTTCGGTTTTGAAGGTTTTGCCACTGATAACCACGTGGTCTATCCAAGCTTTGAGTACTGCTGGGACGTTGAAGTTGTACACCGGTGATGATATGATGACGTAATCAGCTGCAAGGAGTTGATCAGCGAGTTGACTATCACGAGTGGCTTGGGCGTGTTGTGCAGGGGTAAGGGTGTGACGTTGATCTGGCGCGTAGTTCCAGGTAAACCAGGTCTCGTCGATAAAACTGAGTTTTTCAGTCGCGAGGTCGACATTGGTGATTGTTGCATCGGGAAATTTTCGCGCCAACGCACTACGGGCATGATGTTCGTAAGCACGGGAAACGGACTCAGTATTTCGAGGCGAAGCAGATACAAAAAGTATATTTGTCATAGTAAATATAGACTATAATATATATAGATGATTGTCAATATAGAAAATTATAAATCTATCGGCTATTTACTTTTTTGGGAGGCAGCCAATACAATCCATAGAGCACTAGTACAATGATAGTAGCTCCTACCAAAGTCAAATCAACGGTGAGATTTGAAAAAAATGCGGTCATCCAAGGTGGCGCTATATTGTGTCCACCACCAAGTGAACTAGAGGAAAAATAGTAATACACAGTAATAATATTTAGGGTATACGCCAGGTGTAGAAGTATGGTTTGAGTCGCAATATGCCAAAATTTGAAGCTGGATACACTCAGCAATACCAGCAACATAACAACGCCGGTGTGTAGGTAGCGCTCGTGCATATTGGCGGAGAAAAAGTAATAAGCGATGGTAACCAAAGTGACGCCCCAAATTTGAACAGGGATAGAAAGTGTGCGTAAACCTTGAGTGATATTTTTAAATGAAATAAGTTTTAAAATCACAAGAATACCAATAAATAAAAGCACAACCGTCGAAAATAATCGCGCAGTGACCACTGGATGCTCCAAAAGATGCTGAGAGGCGCTACCAGTGATACCTAAAATATTCCAGATATTGGCAGCGCTACTGGTGAGAGCATCGCCGCGAATAAAAAATGTTCCATAGCTGCTGAAAAAACGCTCAAAATTTGCAGTCAAAAAAAACAAAAAATAAATCGATAGGGCAAGCCAAAAAGAGATACCAAACCAACGAGCAGTGATATTGTCACGGGGTGATTTACGCCAGATTAGGTAGGCAATCAGTATTGAGGCAAGGAAAGGTAACGGTACCAGCCATGCGGTGGGCACTACCGTAAACCCAGATATGATAAGCAATCCGCAAAGTATGATTATGGCTATAATCCAGCCTAGCAGTTTATACGAAATAGTATGAGTTTTTTGCCACAATGTAAATAATATGAGAGGTAGCAACAAAATAAATTGCATTTTGAAACTCATCGCGAGCAACAGTAAAATACCGCTCCAAATCCAATGCTTTTTTTGTGTCCCAAATGCAAGCAATAGCCAACACAGCAAAGATAAATTGATCGACCAAATATCAAACTGCCCCCAAAGTGTTGAGACGGTCCACAATGCAGGCGTCACCAAGGCGATTATTTGAATCCAAATACGGTTATGTAAGTTTGGGACAAAACGAATACTTAAAAAAAACAATAAAAGCGCGAGAAAAAAGTCGCCGAGTGCATTGAACAACTTGAGGATAAATACAAAGCTCTCGATGCCGGGGGCAAACGTCTGAGACAGGTTGTGCAATACACCAATAAGCACGATAGAGCCCGGTAAGTAGTCGAGAAAACCCTCATAACCCCGCCACATACCCCAGGCGCCCTGTTCGCCTGCCGCGCGCGCCCAGTCATATTGCGTCGCCACCGTATCGTAGAAAAAACCCGGGTGTCCCAGGTCGCTCCAGCGGATCACCACACCCGCAACAATCGCCAAGATATATATGACGTACAGCCAGATCGGGAGAACCGCGATATCCTGTTTCCACTGAGCTATGAGCGACTTGAGCGTGTTCATAAAAGCGGTATATCATAAATTGTGCAGTTTGTAAATATTGACCAAAGCTAGTTTCTGGTGCACCGTAGCAGATATATGATGCTGCAAATAGATTTTGATCAATACATTTTAGCCAAACGAGAATTGGTGGCTGCAACACGCCGTGATCAACTGCAAACTCGTGCAACTCAAATCGAAGTTGACTCGGCAGCACCAGGCTTTTGGGATACTCAGGCCAATACTCCTCTCATCAAGGAGCTTTCGGCATTAAACACCGAGTTGCGAGAAATCGACGAGTGCTTAACCTTGATCGAAGATGTTGTGGCATCGTTTGAGCTTAAAGATGAAACCGAGTTTTCTCAGAGTGTTGCGAGATTGGATACGCTCAGTGAAAAGATCGAGCGGCAGTTGTTTTTCAAAGGGCGGTTTGATGCCAAGGACGCCATGCTTAGTATACACTCAGGTGCTGGAGGGGTCGATGCGCAAGATTTTGCCGCCATGCTCATGCAAATGTATCAGGGATTTTGCAAACAGATGGAGTGGGACTATAAGATAATCCAGCTCTCAGCAGGTGAAGAAGGAGGCTTAAAATCAG
>JAYUUP010000031.1:0-4868 GCA_043754825.1 bacterium
TACCAAACCAACGGGGACACTACCCCCGAATATGATCTCATCTGAGTTTTCGTGAGCGATATTTTTGAGGACATCTTCCATGCGTACTTGCCACGAGGAAATATTGGTTGCCTCAGATTTCTTTTTGGCATTAGCGATAATATCTGCGAGGCGTTCGTCTGTATTTATTTGTGCGGGAATAGATTTTTCAGTCGAAGTACGTGGCTGCATCACTGCTACTGCCTGACGTTGCTGCATGAGTACTTTGGTTAGTATCAATGCAAACGCGGACTGTACGGCATCAGATTTTGGATCACTGTCAGGGTCGATAGCGCTGAGTAAAAACTGCTGGGTGAGTAAGCGATCAATACTAGTTTTTGCAAGACTTTTCTCAGTAGATGTATCAAGCAATCCAAGCAATCGACTGGTAGTTTCATCGAGTTTTTCCTTTAGTTTTTCGACTTTTTCCGCGTAATTAGCGTCGGGATTTGCCAATATATTATCCAAATATGCATTGAGTTTTTCAGTTTGCGTAGGAGTCAAATCATCGAGTTGTTGTGGTGAAAATGATTCATTTAGTTTTTCATTTCGCAGTGCTATCAAACCCTGAACTTTTTGAACTGACTGTTCAGCTTGCTGGATTTGCTCTGGAGTTTTTTCGCCAGGTTGAAGAGTGATTACTGCAGGAATTGGGGCGTTATTACGCAATGCTTGCAGTTTTTCATTAGGAGTCAGCATGCCAGTTTTAGTACCTTGCTCTACCACAGATGCATAATCCTGATGTACATACGCGGGGATGCCAATTTGTGAGTTTTTCAGTGAGTCAAAGAAATTTTGTTGTTGCTGCGTATTTGGGGTAAGTGGTAACTGCTCAGGAATAGCCGTACCTGTAGGGGGTATTGCATCAGGTATTTGATCTGGAATAGGCGGTGCACTTGGATTTAGGTTTGGGTTGGGAATTGGATTGGGAATCTGAACCGTTTTAGTCACCTCAACTCCAAAACTGCCATCGTATCCTTTGCCGACTGCCGTGTTTAGGATGTGAAATGTGCCATCTGGCATCTTAACTGCCGTAGAAACCGCATGAAAATTGCCTTTAGATAGGATATCGTGGAGTGGCCCGTCGAGTTTGACAATACCATCTGGACCAACCGGAATCGCCAATACATCCTTGTTGGTATGACCGTCAAAATTGAGAAATATATATGTGTGATTTTTGAGACGAGGTTGTACTTGATCAAAATTAACATCGTGAGAACCATCAAAATTTGCAGCAGATTGTGAGTTTACAATTTTTGATACATCAATTTGAGTACTATTTCCTGAATTATTGATGTTTAGCTGCAACTCTTTACCATCAAATTTGACGGTGCCATTGGTATGCAACATCGATACATTTGGATCGATATGTTTGTAACCGGAGAGTTCACTAAGCTTTGTAGTGACTTGAGTATCGCCCCAAGCCTGCATTTCTGTGTGAGTCCCAGTAATTGTGCGAAAACTTGACGTAGTGTGCTGGAGCGACTCAAGTGTTTGCGCAGATATATCTGATGATTGCCCTGAAACAAACGCTTCAGTTATATTTCCGTGAGAAACACTGGCTTGTCCGGAGAGTCTATTTTGAATATTGTTCCATAGTTCCTGAGCTTTATCACCAAGTTCAAAATGCATTGCGGTTGCCTTAAATGCAGTCGCACCCAATGAAAATACTCCAGCAAATAGAGCGGCCTGCGCGGTTTTAGAGGCAATTTGCGTCAGATTAATTTTACGAATTTGGCGTACTGTCTCATTACGAGCCTCTTCAAAGTAATCCATGCTCTCGTCATACAATGCAGTATTTTGCTCCAATATCACGCTACCAATCGCATTTTTAAGTGCGACTTGCCCTTTGAGAAGTTCGAGGCGTTTGTGCGCATTGTCCATGCCTTCTTCGAGTACCAAATCAAGCTTGTATTTTTGAGACGCGGTGATGCGAGCCTGCATTTGATAGTAAAACTGCGCTGCATCTTGTTGGAGTTTTGCTTTTTCTGCTCCAGTTGCCGCAGCAATTTGAGTAGTGTAGTCCGAAACATTTTTTTGGAACTCAGAAATCCCAATCGCTGACCCCTCTTTCGTTTCCATGATGACTCCATTATATCTTTTCGATGCTTTTGCTTCGAGATCAACTTCTCTACCCGCATTGGCAAACGCCGCGATGTTGAGGCGAGACTGGCGTTCTTGTTGGGCTGTTTTAATAGCTGCAGTAAGCGCAGAACCCCCGACCGCTCCAAGAATCAGACCAGCTGGCTTAGAAATACCAATCGCCAACAACACACCAGCCGCGAGTGAAATCCCACTTTTGGAAAATCCGAGCGCACGTCCTAGCCCTCCTTTGGCAAAACTTTGTGACATTTGGGCAATCTTCTCCTCGGCCCCACCTATTACTTTTGTATTTCGGGTACTGGCCAACTGAGCCACATTTACTTTTTTACTTCCAAGCTTGTCCGCAACAAATATACTCAGTTCATTTTCCTTGATTCCACTCACTACTGCCAGTTGGGCGATATGATCCAACATCGGCAACATATTTCCCCGATACAGCAATGATTCGCCTAGTATTTCTCTAAGACTCTGTTGGAGTGACTTTTGAGTTTGAGAAAGAGCTTGATCGGCATTGGTACCATTTTTTCGAGCTAGATACAGCGTTTTGATAAGATCAGGAAATACTGCAAGAATTTGTTTTGATTTTTCTGCGTCAGCTTCGGTTACGGTATCTTTGGTTTCATCTTCGGCGTACTCGATTTCATTGTGCTTGGCTCTAAGCGCCAAAAGTGCACTCGCATGAGATTTGGCGATTTCACCCTGAAGTGCAGTTTGCTCAGCCACAGATTTTAAGACACCTTTGGTAGTATCAATCTCCATAGCAATATGACCATGTTCGCGAATAATCGCCTCTGCCTGCTCGCGTTGTTTGATGATACCCACCCGATCAAATGCAGTTCCAACAATACTTTTCACTTTTGATGCTAAAAATTTAAATTGATACCACTTGCTAGCTTTCATGTCTTGCGTGAGCTGAGTCATGTTTTTACCTCGGAGTATCTCTGCTTGGACTGCAGCATTGTGGACAGCCTCAGTATTTGAGTCGACAATCATCACGTCATCTCCCTCAAGTGATCGCTCTAATTCGCGGATTTGCTCTGCTTTTTCGGCATCAATTTGTAGTATGATTTCCTCTGCGGCTTTTTGCGGCGCCTCACCTTGCTCAATTTCTTTATTCACCGCCTTGACCACTTCAGGATGTTCTGTTGCTTTCGTTGGATCATAAAGTTTTATCTCCCATCCTTTATTTCCACGATACACCTCAACTTCTTTGGAATCTGATAATGCTTCTGGTTCACTCTGATTTTCGACCGCAGCAATTGTTTTTACTCCACTTTCTGGATATACCAACTCAATATTTTTTTTCTGAGCAATGGCTTTAATTGCAGCGATATCTTGGGGATTTTGTTGCATGCGCCGCTCAACACGCTGTTTATCAGTGACGGTTTCTCGCCCTTCACGTTGTGCAATTTTTCCATAATTGGATGACTGCAGTAACTCTAGGATTTGAGTAAGTTCACGATTTTCTCGTGTAGTATTTTTTTCAGATTCAGCTTTGACTGCTTGTTCAGCAGTTTGACTCGCTACTTCTTTGGCATCTTCAGCTTTAGTTTCAATAACCTCCTCTACTATTTCTTGGTTTGACTCCCCTGCTGTCCTTACTAATTCATCTTTATTTTTCTCACTTGTTTTTAGTATTTCTTTGATTTGCTGAGATTTGTTCCATTTTTTGAATTCTGCTGGAGATTTGGCTTTGAGCTTTTCTAGAATCTCCGAAATCGGCATTTGCACTCCATCTAAATTTAATTCGCTTTTATTTGCCTTTAATGCCTTATTAATTGCATTAGTTTTGGTTTTAAAAGTATCTTCGGATGTTATGCCAAGACTCATTTCAAATTCACGCTCTTCTTCTTGTTGCACTCTTTCACGTTCTTCTTCGCTAAGTTTTTGAGGAATCAAATTTCCAATAGTTTCTGCAACTAACTTGCCTCCCTTCACAGCCATCTCTCCAAATTTACCTAATTTTGCCATATAAAGATTATTAATTATTTTATCTCTTTATTTGCCTCATCTACATATAAGTTTGCAAACTCGACTGCAGCATCTGACACAACCGACTCAAATGCCGGTACTCGAGCTTGTAAAAATATCTCAACTGCTTCTGGCTCAGGATTTGACTGAAGCAACGCTAAATAATCAGTTTGCGACACCGAATCCATAGCATCTACCAACTTTTCATTGAGAAACAACTCAAATTGCTGCTGCATTTCAGCAAGCATTTGCTCACGCAGTTGTGGCTGGATTTGCTCATCTGGCGAGATGGTGTCGAGGATTTGGTTGAGGTACGCAGTGAGTTCTGGATTGGTATTTTGTGACATAAATGAGAAATTTATACGGTCATTATACCATATAACTTCGCTCTTGTCCAAAAGTATTTACACCTAATTATTTGGTTTATCCAGGTTTGCTACTTCACCTTTTTTCACAAAAGGAAACGTCACACATTCCTTTATGTTTTTACCGAGTAGAAATGAAAAAAATCTCTCTGACACGCCAAAACCGCCCATTGGTGGGGTACCGTACTCCAGCGCCTCTACGTAGTCAGCATCCATAAACTGCGCTTCAGTATCTCCGGCATCTCGCGCTGCTTGCTGAGATTCAAAACGCGCTAGTTGTTCGATAGGGTCATTGAGCTCACTAAAACCTTTACCGATTTCTGCGGTACCAGCAACTATTTGAAAACGCTGCGTGAGGTGTGGCTGTGTCGGATCACGTTTGGCAAGAGGCTCAAGTTCAACTGGAGGCAA
>JAYUUP010000032.1:0-4843 GCA_043754825.1 bacterium
GGATTTATCAAAACACTCCGCCTGCACACTGCTGCCATGCCGATACTCACTGGGAGTGCGACTATGGAGCTGATCGAGTACCAGACAGTGCAAAAACAATCCAAACAAGACAAAAAAGTGCAAAAACTAGGACTATTGGAGGCGGATATGGAGTTATTTGATCACCTCAAGATGCTGCGCAAAGTCATCGCCAATCGCGAGGAAGTACCTGCGTTTGTGGTTTTTAGCGACGCGACGCTGGTAGATATCGCCAAGAAAAAGCCAAAAAATAGTGACGACTTTCTAAAAATATCAGGAGTAGGCGCGACCAAGCTAGAAAAATACTCCCAAGAGTTTTTGGCAGTGGTGGCGTCGGTATAATAGTCGGTATCAAATTCATAGTTTGTTTGTGGTTTTGCATATTACGTTGCTATCCTAGAATTTTATAAATTGTCATCCTCGGACTTGATCCGGGGATCCAGGGCTGAAAACACAACTCAATAATAATAAAATTATGTGTGGATAACTACCTATAAAATCTATAGAATTATAAATATTGCATCAGTAAAATCCATTTTATTACCAAACTCAGTGTAAAAATAGTAACTTTTCTCTAATAATTTTCACCCATTTTGAGTATTTATCACATCTCTGTACTCTTGATCAGTAGCGTTTTATGTGCTAAACTGCCGGCAACCTTATGACTTATTTTTCGCTCTGTGTCATCCGTCTCACGCGCGCACTCGGTGCATTTGCCTCACTCCTGCGCCTTCCCGTCACCTTTATCCTTTTAGTAGCCACGTGCTACTCTCTTTTTGCCCAAACGGCAGTTACTGCAGCACCGCCAGCAGGATCACTGATACCAAAACTAGAGTCGATAGCATACGAAAAAGACGACAACTACCGCGCATTTTTTTCCTATCAAAACGATACCGGTCGAGTAGTGATCACACCAATCGGTAAAAAAAATAGTTTTACACCGGATATCGAAAATCGGGGACAACCTACAACCTTTGTCACTGGTACCCAAACCAGTGTATTTTCAGTGGTGTTGCGTTGCGCGACAACCATTAGCTGGACACTAGCAGGACCAGATGGTAAAACCAATATTGCCGTAGCAAATGCACCTCTGTGTGCCAACCAAATAGCTACATCAAGCTGCGTCAATCCAATCGGGTGGTTTGAAGACAAATCAAAACGTAGCGAAACCACTGCCACATACTATGTAGCCCGTGAGCCAAATACTGCCGCTGATGTTACTCCTCAAACAAGTCCGAGTGCCTTCAAGACAATACTGTGCTCATTTAGCGAAAAGAAATACTATAAAAATAGTGATACTGGCGCGTTTGAAGGTATTCTCAATCAAGTAGTAGCAAGACAAAATGGACGATTTGCCTATCAAAGTACCGGCAATGACTACATAGCCTCATTTGCAGCTGATCCAAACAATGGTTTTGAGTTCAAAAATGCCAAGGGGGTGTCATTTGGCGTAAAGACAGTCTCGGTCGATGAAAAGCCGCTTATGTGGGACGCCACCAGAAAGCCAGTGTTGAGCAAAAATACGATTACCTACGAAAATATACTCCCAGACACTGACCTCAGGTATATCCTCGATAACGAAGGTATCAGCAAGTTTTTTGTACTCAAATCCTCAGCTGCACTCATTACTGACTTTGCAAAAATCGAGTTTATACTCTCGGATACTACAAAACCTGTCACCAAGACAAATTTGGTCACCACAGATCTCGAGCAAAAAATCACCACCGAGGCTACCAGTAAAGGAAAGTCGAGACTCAACTCGCAGTCACTCGATGCAGAACTCAAAAAACTTACCGATGATATCGTAAGCCAAAAAACTAAAAAAGTAGGTGATAAATCCAAAACTAAACCAGGAGAAAGCATTGCTGCACTCGATGTGCAAATTAATTCGTTCGACGATCAACTTAAAAAATCCGTCCAGTCGACTGTCGCACTCGTTGCTACCACTGACTTATCACTGAGCAAATCAGTAGAAACTCAGATTGACACTCAAATATCTGCTAAAATCGCCGAGATCGGCTCTGAAGCCCAACTCAAAACACTACAAACCAAAGATCCAAACACTCTCACTGATACTGAACGCCGCCAAACGCGTGAGTACAGCGATCTCTCTATTAAAAAATCTGTCGCCAAAGAAAAAACTGAAGCTCTAGCAAAACTCAAAACCAAATCGAGTGAACTTTCTGACTATCGCCTCAAAACCGAGACTGAGCGCATCCAAAATCTCGGTGCTCAGTTTGATACCCTAAAACTAGACGACTCGCTGCAAATCCTGCCACCAAGTACGGGGGACGCAAACCCCACGACGTTCAATAACGAGTCAACTGCGATCACCAACAACGGCAAAACCCTCACTATCTATCCAAATCAAGAATTTTTGAGGAGTGGAGAGCGCCAATTTCCAATCATGATTGATCCGTCGGTAAGATATGGCGTACTCAGTAAAGACACGTTTGTCACCACTGGAAGTCCTGCATCAAAAAAAGGAACTAATAATCGTCAGCAAATTGGTGTGGGTTCAAATCTAGATATCTTTGCTCCAAGTGGTGGAGGTTTTGATGGTCATGCCTACTCGCTACTTCAATTTTATATTCCAACAGACTTCGCCAATGCAAACACTGTTTCAAGTGCAAGTCTTGGAGTACGGCAATATGGAAGAAATGGCCCGCAATTTAATATCAGTATTCAAAGAATGTGTTTTGACTTTGATGAGTGGAATATTACCTGGAATGATTACATCAATGCAAAAAATGCTGCAGGATGTGAAGGAAAAGGAGTTGTTGGACAAATTTATACAAGTACAAATAATAGTGGAACTCCAGTGAATGTATGGAGTAGTGACATTGCAAATGCTGTAAAAGCTAATCTTGATGAAGGCAGTCGAGATTTAAGACTTGTTCTTCATGATGAGATTTGGGATGGAGGCAACAGAGGCGTGGCTTTGTGTTCTAAAGATCCTGGATTAGGTGGAGACCCAAATGGTACTCACGTATGTAATTCTTCAGGTGGAAGTTTTCTAGAAATTTATTTAAAAGATAATTATGCGCCTTCTCCACCTGGATTAGCTGCACCAGCAAATATTAGCGATCGAGTAGGTGGCTGCAACATCAGCGATGGAAACGGAAACTGTGCTCGTACTCAAAGCACACACTATACCATAACCAATATAAACGATGGCGATGGTGGATCATTTTGTGGCAATACTACATCTGATCTCAATAACGCAGGGTGGTATCTACGTACTCACAATTGGTTTCAAACCAAGGATTCAGGACAACCAAATGGTAAAGGCAATGACTTTATAAATCAAGATGGTCCAAATTTTGGAGAGTGTACTGCAGATCGTGACTATATCATGGCAAACGGAGTGTATCTGAGTACTGCCGCAAACGTAGATCGTACCTATGATTCTGGATGGTCAAACTTCAATACATTTGCTATAGACAACTCCGCACCCCTCGCCTCGACTTTTCCGAAACAGCGTGAGTTTACCAAGGATCAGATCAGTCTGGCTGCGCCTACGTTTGGCGACAACACTTATGAGCGGTATGCATTTGTCTATGAAAATATCCTCAAAAATGTAAATCAGCTCACACCAACAATTGCGCCCACAACTCAGCTAGGATTTGACTCGGCTGCTGCAACTGGAACACTTAAAACCACCGATACCGCACTCACTCAGGTATTTCCAGACTTTGTAGGTGGCAAACAATCCCTACGGTGGAACAGTGACCGGAACTTGTGCGTGACACTCGCTGCGGTAGGTGCGCCGGTGACGCTGGCAACCTGTGACGGGCGTGAGTCGCAGTGGTTCACAACGACAACCACGGGGCAAATCAAGCTTAAAAACAGCGCAGTGTGTTTGGAGGTGGAAAATGCTAGCTTTACTACAGGCACCCGAGTAATCGCAGCTACCTGCAACACAAATCCAAATCAAAACTGGAAATTTAAGCAAAAGAATAGTGTTTTCAATGGTCAGGTATCATCTGGGCTACAACTTATGAACTTTGGAGGAACTGCAACCAATGCAAATCCGATTCAGATGGCGCAATTTGACGGTGAACTCAGAGGTCCCGATCCTGCAAACACAGAGTCCTATGGAAAAATAGGGCAGGCCGGCACAGGAAATACGTATTTCTGGCGAGATGGATTGTATTCGGTCGAAAGTAATGGGGTGATTCGTACTATTGATGGTGCCTGTATTGATATAGGGGCTGGAAATCGACTTACTACATTTGATTGTCATGGCGGACTCAACCAGCAGTGGACGCTGACACCCGAAGGTGAGTTAAAATCAGGTGTATCTGGACAGTGTGCTGATATTACGGGTGGAGACGCGATTTGGAGTGGGTTTATCTATGCCGCACCCTGCAACGGAGGACTCAATCAAAAATTTAAGCCAATCAAAGTTGCTAAATCTGAGGTATTCGCACAAAAATATGGCCTCAATATTCTCTCGCAAGTTTTTCAAGGTGGAGTAAATCCAGCAAATCAATATCCAAACATGGGACTGCTCTACAACTATCAAGTACGAAAAGTTGGGCAGGCTGGCTGGACGGATACTTGCTGGGGACAGTCAGTACAACTCCAGCTTCCGGGATATACTTGTGTCATCAACAACGCAACTGTAGGCAGTGGCACCTTTGCTCTAGCGCACGGTGATCAAGTCGAAGTTCGCGTTCGCACTAAAGACCGCACGGCAGGACTCGCAAACGTATCCGCCTGGCAAAGTATGGGTATCACCACAGTCGATAAAACCAAACCAGTAGTGTCAAATCTGACTATCCGTCCGACCAATTCAGCTGACTATCAAGGTAAAAAAGAT
>JAYUUP010000033.1:0-4842 GCA_043754825.1 bacterium
GGTCTAGTCGTCACATTGCTGGCAACCACAATCGTCGGCTTCATCCAAAACTTCACCCAACAATTTATAAAATAAATATGACTCTTTCCAAATTTTTCAAATACAGTTTTTTTGTCTTGTTGGCAGGAGTGGGACTGGTGGGGTTTGGAATGGGAAATGGAGTGCAGGTGACTGCGGCACCATCACTATGTCCAACAGGTATTCCAACAGGAAGAACTTGCACGATAACCGGTGCTTCGGAAACTGGTTCATGTTATCCAATCAATGGGCAAAACTATTGTTTAAATAATCAAGAGTTTGTTCAGCTTTCTTGCTCCGCAAATGGTCAAGCACTTTCGTATGGGCAGCAGTGCAAATATTTTGATGCGAATTTGGTATACATGGACGGTGGAAAATGTGGCCTAACAACTCGAAGTGGTTCAAGCATTGGCTGTTTATCAACCAGCGAATGGAATAATTTGGGGTGTGGGCAAAAAGGACGATTGGATAAATGTTCAGATATAGGATTTCCAACTACTGCCAGTGGAGCAGGCGCTTGTATCTCTCTAGATAGTGCCAATCCAAGCGTGCTTTCATGCCGACCTGCCGATACTGTACAAGCAATTCAATGTCTCAGCTCAACTGACAAAGATAAAGCCTGTAAAACAACCGATAATAAAGATGGAACGTGTAAAGACATAGGAAATAATAAATTGCAGTGTCAAGCCAACACAGTCGTTGCTCAAAACATTTGTCAAGGTAAGCAAGATGCGTCTGCTTGCAGCATAGCTGGTCAAGGAAATGGTCAGTGCAAACAGGTTGGAGCAAATATGACCTGTTTATTGCAAGCAGAGTATGACAAGTTCAACTGTGCAAATCGTCTTGGAGGAGACCAATCATGCAATTTTATAAACAGTCAGAATGCTGTTCAAGTTGGAACCTGCAATTATCGCACTACTGGTGGACCGATTTGCCAAGACAGTACATTGTATCAAGCTGACTTATGCAATAATAGAAGCGATAGTGACCGATGTGATATAGTTTCAAGCATTGCCGGAGTTGCAAATCAAGAAGGAAAATGTGTAGATGATGTCAGTGGTAGTGGGGGCAAATGTGTACTCTTAAAAGATTATGATGCCGCAATCAAAGCTCGCAACGATCAAAGAAAGTCAGAAGTCAATAAATCCCCTGATGCAGTAAACATTAGTGATAAAAAATTTGTTACAAATGTCGCTAACGGTTTGCAAGCCGGTGAGATTTGTGCGGAGTTTAGTGATAAAAATCTGCCAGAGATTCCTACTCGAGCCACCAACGGAAATGGCAAAGGTGTCGAAAATGAATATTATCAAAACCAAAAAGGTTTAGCAGATAATGCAACTCGCTGCGTTGCCTGCAAAAACGTAGTCAAAGGTGGATTTGTCACTGGCGCACAGTTTTATAAACTTTTTGCCCTCGGAAACTTTATCCCGGTAGTGCCGGCTCAGTGTGTGGATCAGCTCCCCTTAAACTTGCTCATATTTGTAATCATGCGAGTATATTCATTTATCGCAGCACTTGCTTTGTCACTGATAATTCTTGCGATGGTGATCATCTCGCTGCGCTGGGTGGCCAATGGCGTCGGGTCGAAGGAGGCATACAATGTCAAGACCAATATCACCAACCTCACTATCGCCCTTGCGACTATCCTGATCATCTCGACGTTAATTTTTGAACTTCTCCGCGCCATCGGTATCAATGAGGCAGCCCTCACTTTACGCTAATTGTTATGACTTTTTTTACTAAATTACTCTCGGTTTTTCTTTTCTCTATACTCGCTTTTGCAGCATTTTCAACATCGTCTGTTGCCGCCGCCGATGACTTTGTAGATTGTGCGGCGGATCAAGGCAAAGTCTCAAATGAGCAAATTTTCAACATCAAGTGTCAGTCGCAGCTATTTGGTGCACGGTGTTTTTTTCCAACTGCAGTCAAACAAGATGGCGTTCAGGACTGTAAATACAAAGATTCAATAGTTGGAGCGCTGATTGACTTTTTGATATTTTTAGGGCCATTTGTGGCAGTGCTGGTAGTGCTGTATGGGGGTTATTTGTATTACTTCGCGGCATTTGGGAGTAGTGTGGATGCAGGGCGTAAAGCAATTACGGCTGGTGTCTCTGGACTAGTGGTGCTCGTGTTAATCTCAGGTTTCAAGCTGTTTATCTTGTCATTTTCACCTAGTAAAATCAATAATAACTCAATTACTATCAAAAATCTGGCTGAGCAAATTAGTATCACTATTTTGATACCGCTATTTCGCATACTTCAAGTGGGTGCCGCAGCATTTGCACTTATCTCTATTATATTTGCTGGATACTGGTATATCATCGGGATGTCGCAGGGTCAGCAAGAGGCAATCAAGCGAGGACGAAACGGAGTGCGTAATGCAGTAATTGGACTGGTATTGATCTTGCTATCGGTTTCGATTGTGGCGCTCTTGTCAAACTTCGTGAACTCCTTTAAAGGTTAGAGTATGAATGATATCGAGACTGCGACCGCGAGTGTACCACTAAGTGAAGCTGAACAAAAACAAATTCAAAAAGACAAGCGCGCTGACCGATTTGATCGGATATCGTCGATGATCTGGTTTGTATTTTCCGTAATCGCTTTTGTGGTGCTGGCGCTTAAACTCGTCGTATTTCAGCAGGTAAACGTTATCGGGCAGAGTATGGAGCCCAACTATCATCAAGGACAAAAACTGCTTTTAAATAAAGTCGATACAGACCTGCAACGCGGGCAAGTAGTATCAGTATATGAATTCAAGGAAATGGCGGCTGACGCAAACTTTGTCACCAAAGCATTTCCAACCCTTTCTAAAAATAACCCACGATTTTTGCTCAAACGAGTGATCGGATTGCCGGGTGAATCGATAGAAATTTTAGGCTCAAAAGTGATTATTTATAATCCAGACAATCCAAGTGGAGTTATTTTGGATGAAGGATATTTGGCGCAGTCAGTCAAAGACTCGATGGCTGCCGGGTGTTTTCGAGGCGCAGACTACTTTGGCAAGACTAAGATAATGCTTAATCGCTACTTTTTGATGGGTGATAATCGCTGCGAAAGCTTGGATTCTCGCGATGTGCTGCACGGTACCTACGATAAATCGCTTCTTTTTGGAGAAGTAATAGCTCGTTATTGGCCATTTGAAGAACGCACATTTTTTGCATTGCCGCAGTACGAACCGACTCCTCTAGATGCCCAAACCAAAGCGGATTTAGAAAAAAAACGTAGTTACAAAGACACGTTTATCCCTTAGTGATGGCAGCAGGCTCACCAACAAAATCTTGCACGATTGACTCATTGTTTTCAGGGTTTAATTTTCGTGGTGTCACAAATTCCTGCATAAACATATCAGCAAACAAGATAAAAAATGATACAAGCACTGGACCGAGGACAATACCGAGCACTCCAAAGAGCGGTATACCGATAAATAACCCAATGATTGAAACAAGGGGGTGCACATTGCCCACTTTTTGATTGACAAAGGTGCGAGCGACGTTGTCAATATTTGAGACTAGGATTGCTCCCCACAGCACCAAAAATATTGCAGCAGGTACACTGCTAAACAACGCCGTGAGTATAACCACCGGTCCCCAGATCAGTGGTGCACCTACTAGCGGGATAAACGAGGCTATACCAACTAAAAAGCTGATTAAGACTCCAGCTGGGATATTGGCGTGAAAAAAAGTATTTGCAATAAAAATTCCCAAACCAAACGAGGCACCTTGGGTAATGGCTACAGCAATTGATCCGATGAGGCTTGAGTAAGTCATGGATTGGAACTCCTTCACCAATTTTTCGCTATTTTTTTGATTGAATGGTGATATTTTATACAATACACGCCCAAACAAATCCTTGTCACGCAGCAGGTAGTACAGCACAAAATACATAATAATCAAGTCGAGCAAAAACCTGGATACTGCAGTTGTAAATCCAGTAATAAAGTTTCGTAAAAACCCTGAGAGTTGTTGAGCCAATGAGCTATAGTCAATTTTGATTTCACCGATTGCCTTGCGGATTGTATAGTCATTGTAGATAGGAGTATTGAGAAATTTTTGGTTATTTATGAGAGATTCGCTGATGGCATCAGGTATTTTTTGAAAGTCCTGGACGTTGGCATTGATGTAGCTGGCGGTGCTGGTTGCCAAAAGAATCCCCATGAGGGTAATCGGGATGACTACGGTGAAAAACGAAATAATAATCACAAAAAGTGCCGCGATGCCATTGGGCAATTTGTAGGATTTCGTAAATTTATCCTGCAACGGTTTAAAAAGAGTGAAAAGGATGATTGAGCCAAAAAATGCAGCTTGAAACTGGCTAGCAGCAAAAAATAATACAAGTCCAAGAATAACAATACCAAGCAAGGCAAGGTTTCGGCGCACGATGATTTCGGGAAGCATAAAAAGATTGTTTTAGTTCAAGCAAAATAGAGAGAGATTGTCAATTTGACGGATTGCAATAATTTTCTCAAGACTAGTGCAACCAATTTCAGTTCGGTTTGCATGTCGACACCAATACAGAAAAATCTCGAGGGTTTTGTTCCGCACGCACCTCATACTCCCACCGTGATTGGTGCCAAGGCAGCAGTGTTGCTACAACCAAATAGTCCGGTAATCGAGATTCAAACCCATCCAACAACTACATTTATTTCGGAGCGCCCAGCAGCGATTGCAATCAGTAAGCTACCAAATAAGATACCACCACGCTTTGAACATGAGATTGCAGTAGTTTCAAAACCCATCAAGCCGATACCACAAGTACTCTATGAGGATGGTGCTGAGCACAGGGTAGAAGATGCTTCAGTGCACATATCTGACACGTCAAGAAAGC
>JAYUUP010000034.1:0-4818 GCA_043754825.1 bacterium
TAAATCTCGATCAGTCGGTTATATTTGGCGACTCGTTCTCCGCGGGCTGGGGCACCTAGCTTGATAAACTCACACTGAGCAGCAAAAGCTAGGTCTGACATAAACGCGTCGCTAGTTTCGCCGGAGCGGTGACTCGAAATCGTAGTGTAATGATTGGTTTTAGCCAGGTTTATAATATCGCAGGTTTCTTTGACGGTGCCGATTTGGTTGAGTTTGATTAGCACACTATTGGCGATGTTTTTGTTGACTCCGAGATCGATAAATCGACGTGAGTTGGTGACAAATAGATCATCGCCGACAAGTTGCATCTTTTTGCCAACCTTATCAGTCAGTGTTTTCCAGCCGTCGATATCGTCTTCACTGCAGCCGTCCTCAATCGAGATAATTGGGTAGTCCTGGATTAAATCAGTGTAAAATTGAGAAATTTCATCGCCTGAAAGCGTTTTGCCATCGAGTAAATATTTTTCGGTGTTCGTGTCAAAAAACTCAGTTGCAGCACAATCCATAGCTAGGTCAATCTGGTCGCCGTCAGCCACCGTTTTTTTGGCTTCTTGTAGCAAATCTAATGCAGCGCGAGTACCCGCAAGTTCTGGGGCAAATCCTCCTTCATCGCCAAGTCCAGTCGATAATCCCTGTTTTGTGAGTAGTTTTTTAAGATTTTGATAAAGCTCACTTGCCTTTTGCACGTCACTGAGGATATTACCTGTATTTGGAATTACCATAAATTCCTGGATTGAAAGTCCGTTTGAGGCGTGGGCGCCACCGTTGATGACATTTGACATGAGGCGTGGGAAATTATTGGTAGTAATATGTGAAAAATACAGATCCCGTAGGTAGTCATAGTGCGTCATGCCGTGTGCGGCTGCAAATACTTTGTGCGCCGCGATCGACACACCGAGGATTGAATTAGCGCCGAGTTTGGATTTGTTTTCAGTACCGTCAAGTCTAAGCAGGTGTTCGTCAATTTGGTCAGCGCGTTCGAAATGTGATCCCACAAGTGAGTTTTTGATGTCGAGATTAATATGAGCAATAGCTTTTTCGACTCCTTTACCGCCCCACGCAGTACCGCCATCCCGCATCTCGAGTGCCTCGTGTGCACCGGTCGACGCACCACTTGGAACGCCAGCAACCGCCTCAAAGTATTGCCCATCGCGCTCTACTTGCATAGTTGCCTGTACGGTGGGATTGCCTCGAGAGTCGAGTATCCAAATCGCTGAGATATCTACAATGCGTATCATAATAATGATAGTTGAACATGGTTACAGCGGTCTGTCAAATAGCCTGAAAATCGTGAACTATTTATATCTTGACAACCCTGTATTTCGTTTGTACAGCATAGTCACTTATGAACCCCTCTGAGCCAAGCATGCCTGTTGTTTCAAAATCAAATTGGATGCGTACCTATGCCGTAGTTACTGCGATTATCACCCTAATACTCATAGTAATCGTAGCGGTGTATCTCTACCAAAATCGAAATAAAATGACGGGCAAAACTGTGCAAAACAACTCATCTCAGGGTTTCAAAAATCTGACGTTTGCTCAAAAAGCGAGTGCTAGATTGTCAGCACTTACGGGAATTCCTGAACAAAAGGTAGAGCAAGCCGTTATTCAATCAGTTACTCAACCTAATTCAAAAAATTCAAAAGAAAGCTCAGTTTTACCGCCAGTTATTGCAAATTCGATAGTATCAAAATTTCCAATACCTACAATGTCGGTTGTGTCTGATACAGAAGCTAAGCAATACGATCAAAATGTCGTATATCGAAAAGATAGTATTGAAGTCGGTCCAGCAGCGCAAAAAGAAAAAGGTATACTTGGATATAGCAGCTACATGATGGCAAACGGTGAGAGCTATACCTCAGAGTCATGGAACAGCGCCAACTATAACAAATATATCGTACAAAGCGGCAATAAACTCACCCAAGCCTACCTCAATACTCCGACCAAAAATACAGAGTATGCAGGTGGTAAGTACGCTATTGAGCAGGTATACGCCACTCCAAACTACCTCGCAACAATAAATAAGAATACGGGCGAAAATTCGGAGATTTACTTTCTCAAATCGATTATTGGCGACACAACTGGTATGTATAAAAAAGTACGTGATGATACCGTCAATAACCGTGCAGTAGAGGTGTATGAGATGGCAACTCCAGCATATACTACGATGGAGTCAAAAATGATGCCGCCTAGCTCATATGATTCTAGCACTGCACCTAGCTCAAAAGGAGCCATCGAACTCTACCTGCAATCACAAAAAATGTATTATTATGTTGATACCACAAATTTTGAAATGGTGCGCACTGAAACCCTGGCAAACAATGAGTTGGTAGGACGGCAAACTCTGGTCAAAAGTGAGGCTATCACCGGAGATGGGACCAAGGGATTGTTTGAATTTGTGGCACCTGCAGGAGTCAGCCTCAAGTCAATCGTGGCGCCAGATTACTCGCAGATGATGCAGTCTCAATTTGAAAAGATTGCTACACAATATGCAGTTGTGTATGCTGCGCCATTGTCCACCAAAAATAACTCAGCATACCTTGTACAAAATCAAGACCAATATTCAACATTGAGAATGACCACCGATTTTGATCCAGCTTATGTTCCGTATATCGGATATGATGATGCAAAAATGCTGTTTAGTACCAGTGTTGGTACAATTAGCACGGAAGGGTATGAGAAAAAACCTTCAGATTACAGCGTGACGTATGGCGGTACCACACAAACCCCTACTGCTACAACAATCACTCTTGATGGGGTCAAAATTCCTGCTGAAAAGTACACTAATGAATTTAACAGTTCGCTTGTATTTTCACTAAAAAATATATGGTATGTCATCCGATCAAATCCTGATTATAGTGCACCAAGTCCAGCTAATACCAGTGATATGTATACTCCTCGGGTAGCCATGGAACTGTCGAGTACATTTGTCAGGCTTACTGCTGCTCAAGGAAAAGTCATAGATACCCGTCTCAACTCAGAGCAGAAAAATATGCCTATGCTGCAGCCAGGACAACTTGATAGTATTCCTGCACCTTCTCGGTTGTTGATTGGAGATGCAACTGGAGACAAACTAAGTGCAAACTACGTTACAAAATCTAGTAAAACACAGGATTTTTGCAATACAACAACATTTACGATAGATGCATATAATTTACAGCAATGTTTAACTGAACAATATAAAGGTTGGATGATAAATTACTCAATTATATACTCACAAAATCCAATTGCTGGCTTGCTTAAACCCATGATTTCACCAGATGAAAGTTATTATAATATCACTCAATCTGTACTTGAAACCTCACTTGCAAATATCGATTTTTCAATATTAAAGGTAAAAAATCAATATAACCCCGAGCTTTTGGAAAAACTGACAACAGAAACAACGGATGGATTGACTAAATTAACATTTGGATCGTCAGAAAACAACACACAAAATATATTCTTTTTTCGAGAAATCAATGGAAAAACTGTGATTATAGCTGTGGGAGGACTTTACTCAAATACTAGCGCGCAAATTGACACGGTTACTGCTCTAGCAAAAAAGCTGATTTTGCAGGCAGCACAAGACAAAGACCTAAACGTTGTCCAAGAGCAAATCAAAAAAAATAGTAGTGGATTTTATCCCGGGATGCAGACTGGATTTGGTGTTTAGGATAGCAGGTTAATTTTTTTCTCGACTTCTTTGGCGAGTTTGGTGTACGCACGGGTTGCCTCACTGTCAGGTGCATACTCAAGAATCGACTTTTGAAATGATGGAGCTTCTGCCAGGCGTACCGTGCGTGGGATCACGGTTTCAAACAAATCATCACCAAAGTTTTTTTCGAGCTCTCGTTGGATTTCTGAGCTCAGTCGATTGCGCCGGTCAAACATTGTCAGGACAATACCGAGTATCGAAAGCTTTTGATGAAGCTTGGCTTTAACTTCTTTGAACGTCACGATAAGTTGGGAGAGCCCATCGAGCGCCAGGTATTCGGATTGGACAGGCAGCAAGACTTTGTCAGAGGCGGTGAGTGCATTGAGTGTCAGCAACGAAAGCGATGGTTGGCAGTCAATAAATACATAATCATACAGCAAGCCAACGTTATCAATCACTTTTTTGAGTTGAAATTGACGACCTTCAGGCAAACCCTGATTGAACTGTCCCAGGCGTAGATTTGCGGTGAGCACTGAGACACCGGGCTTATAAATATAAGGTACAGCGACTCGCTCAGGGTCTTGGAGAAAGTGGAGGATGTCTTGATCGGGCTCAGAGCGCGTAGCACCCAGGTGTTCGCTGGAGTGTCCCTGTGGGTCGAGGTCGATGATAAGTACATTTTTGCCGAGGGAGGCGAGTGCAGAGGAGAGATTTACGGTAGTAGTAGTTTTGCCGACTCCGCCTTTTTGATTGACGACAGCAATAGTGATGGTCATTTTCAGTAAAATGTGTGATAAACTCAAGATAGTCAAGAAATGACTTGCATATAACTTTACTATATACTATAAAACTTGAATGGAACACACAAACAAAAAATCTACACCAAACGAACTTTTTCAAGCAATAACTTATGCAAGTATCATTGTTATATATTATTTTGCATTGCATCCTGGTATTTCATTGTTAATCAGTGGATACCTAATAACATTATCAATAATTTTAGGAGTACAATTTTATTTTCAAGAAGTATTGCATAAGTCGATAAAAATGAATCGATATACTTATCCGATTGCAATAATTTTTGCTAGCGCACTGTTGCTACTAAAGTAAACATTTGACGACAATCAGTATCTTGTGTACTGGTAGGTATGACCGCTCGTCTTGAGGTGAGCGCTTTGCTG
>JAYUUP010000035.1:0-4782 GCA_043754825.1 bacterium
CCTCCTCCCACGACTCCCCCACCCCACCAACTCTTGGATCGACCCAAAATCGCCGCGAGCCATGGCAATACAAAAAATAATCCAATTACAATTGCAGGCAGTATATCTTGCCAAGATGTTTTTGATTTTGTCGGAGTATCGAGTCTCGTTGCAGTTTCAGGATCGCCAGACAGCAAATCATCGATTTCGTTTACAATTTTTGAAAGTCCTACGCCATATTGACCAGCTTTAAATAGGTCGTTGGAACCTGCCAAAATTCGGCGAGACCGAGCATCAGTGAGTACCGCCTCAGTGCCATACCCAACTTCAATTCGCGATTTTCTATCCTCAACGGAAATGAGTACTAAAAATCCATTGTTTGTTTTGGCGTCACCGATTCCAAATTTTCTAAATACCTCTGTTGAATACGATTCGATATCTCGTCCATCCAAGTTTTTTACGGTGACTACAGCGCCTTGAGCACTCCGGGTTTTGTTAATGGTTTCTAGTTTTTGCGTGAGGTTTTGCAAAGATTGGGCATTGATAACTTGGGCTTGGTCGACAACGTATCCAGTCGGTGAGAGATCAAAAATCGGCGTTGCATGCACTGAAAAAACTCCCATCGTGAGAGTCGATATCAGTCCGCTGAGCACGAGCAATCTGCTCCACAGTTTCATATAATTTGAGTATTAAAATTGAACTTTTGGTGCGGCTTGTGTACCTGCATCTGCTTCAAAATAAGCCTCCTTCGAAAAGCCAAAAAGTCCCGCTGTCAAATTATTTGGGAAGGTTTGTACTCGGCCATTGTAATTTCGCGCAGTTTGATTGAAATCGCGACGTGATGTACCAATACGATTTTCAGTTCCCGTTACCTCAGCTGACAAATCTTGAAATTGACTGATTGACTTGAGTTGTGGGTATGCCTCCTGTACTGCAAGCAATCTACCCAATCCGGTTGAGAGCTGATTTTGTGCCGCTTGAAATTGTTGGAGTTGTTCTGGAGTTACATTATCGGCATTTATGTTTATACTAGTCGCTTTTGCACGGGCATCAATTACGTCGGTGAGAATTTTTTCTTCAGTAACGCCAGCTTGCTTTACGATAGTCACTAAATTTGGAATCAGATCTGAGCGACGTTGATACTGCGACTGGAGATTTCCACGCTGTGCTCGAACGTCTTCGCGTGAGGTGACTAGCCCATTGTACCCGCTAAATATTGACAGGGCAAGCAATACAATGATTGCCAACGCTGCCCACCACCACTGAAAACGAAAGCCAGGTTGAGCCGCGGTTCCATTTGCATTTTTTCCGAAAAGTTGTTGTGAATCCATAGATATAATAGTATTTAATAAAAATGAATAAAACTGTCAAGGTTGATTTGCAAAAAGTAAATTTAGTGAGTGTACTTATTGTAAATAAAAGTGTGTATTTAATTTATAGAATAGCTGCAAGTTTATTAATTGACATATTAGACTTTGTTTACTAAAACCAGGAAAGTACATAAATTTTTATATTTTTCTATGCAACAACAACCAAATTACGATCCAAATTCTGGTAACCAAGATCCACAAGTTGGTCCTTCTAACCAGACTTATATTAATACTACGCCAACAGACAATATGCAACCAGTAAGTAACATTCCTCAAAACTCAATGGATAAAAGCGATAACATCGAAAAAATTATTCAGTTAGTTTGGTTTGTAGTTGGTTTTATTAATGTTATTTTGGCTCTAAGAGTTGTTTTCTTGTTATTCAACGCTCAACAAAGTGGTTTTACAGGTGCTCTTTACACCATCACGGCTCCTTTTGTTATGCCTTTCAACGGAATTTTTCCTGCCCCAGTACAAGGTAATACTTACTTTGATACAGCCGCATTAGTTGCTATTATAATCTACTCTCTAGCCGCTTGGGGAGCTGTCACACTTATTAAAATAATTTCTGATAATAAAAAAACTGCTTAATTTAAATATTCTAGTTAAGTTAAAAGGGTTGCTGTCAAGGTAGCTCTTTTTGTTTTAAAAATATAAAGAGATTTTGAGATTTTGGGGATCTTTTAAATAGTTTGTTATAAAATAATAAATATCCAGAATTAGTAGTTTGTGAAGCTATTTGTAAGCAAATAAAAAAACCAGGGGTTGCCCGATGGGGTTGGGTTAATTGGTACATTGTCAATTTTAGTAGCTCACCACTGGCATCTGATGTAAATACGTGTCGTCGTCTATTTGGGCGAGCATAAACTCTGCCAGGTCGGCACGGTTGATGGAGATACCGCTGTTTTTGTCGACAGACGTGACTTTGTATCCGCCTTTTTTCTCGCCTTCTTTGAGCATTAGGCTCCTCACCACAATCCAGTCAAGTCCTGAGTTTTGCAACACTTTGGCGTGTTCGATACCGTCGTTGATGATACTTGGCACTGTCAGCTGCATGATGGTACGCACTAGATTATCTATAAACTTTGGCTCATCTTTTTCAAAAGAAACTCCTGTACCTGAGAGAGAAATGATTTTTTTGACACCGTATTTATTCATCGCCACTACCATATTTTTAGTCGTATCGGTTTGTATCCAACGGGGTGAATTTTTAACATGTCCTAACACGCTCATTACAATATCACTACCCTCAATAGTTTTTTCCACTTCAGATAAAACCAAGGCATCTCCTTGAATCACAGTTAAGTTTTGATGATTTATCGTGACTTTTGCACTGTCGCGGACGAGCGCTTTTATCATATATCCACTTTCTAGGGCTTGTGACAATATATGCAATCCTGTTTTTCCAGTTGCCCCAAACAATGCTATAGTTTTCATGTATAGACATGTGTTTGGGATTTGTTATTTTTAGACAAGCTAAAATCTATATTGACACAAATGATATTTTGGTGCAAAATACTGAATACAATTTCGCCGACTTGGCGCTCCTCCTTCGGGAGGTTTAATTTTTTGCTCAGGCTGGCGTGTATATCAGAGAAAATATTGGGCTACAAATCCCTTGATACGGGCATAATCTTGTTCATCGATGCGACCCATACGATACACACATCGTTTGGCATCAAGAGTACGTACGTGAGAAATCATAGCTGAGTACACTACTCCGCGCTGTCGATACGGTACATAATAACTCTTTTCTGGCTTGACTACCGTACTTGTCGGAACGCAGATAAATATCTCACTATTTAGCTTTTTTAAAATAATAACTGGGCGGTGAAACTGCTCACCTTTGCCATTTTCCTCACTTCCCACATTTTGTCCATAGTAGGTCATCCAGATTTCACGTTCTCGAAACAATATGCGAGGCTTGGCAAAGTGAGCCTTAATTTTGAGATCTATCCAACTGACAAAATCTTGAACAGTCATAATTAAAACTTTTTGATGACGGCGCGGACTACGCCTTCGATTTTGACTTGGTGATCATCGATGATGCGGGGCGGATATGCTGAGGCATTAGTGGAGATAAGCGCTTGAACCTTGTTAGTTTTGCGGTCGTACACGATGCGTTTGAGAAGGCACTCATTATCGCTATTATCATAAATAAGATAAATCTTTTTGGCGTTGATGTAGCGCTCAGACTTTTCAACAATCACAAAATCGCCATTTTGGATCTCGGGTTGCATCGAGTCGCCAAGCGCTGTCACCGCATACAAATCAGACTCTCGGCCAAGTTCGAGCATACGTGCTGGAATAGTCAGTTTCTCACCTTCATACTCACTGTACTCTGCGCTGATTTCGGATTTGCAGTTGGCAAGACCAAGCAGCGGAATACGCAAAAATGCATCGATAGGTTTGACGGTTGCCTCAAGGTCGCCATAAGCATTGCGGTAAAGATATCCTTTTTTAACCAGCGACTCCAGATTGTACTGCACGCTTTGACGCGAACTTAGTCCAATTTTTTGTGCAATCGTATCGTAGCTCTCTAGATTTGAGCGATGTGTACGTACGTACTCGAGGAGGGATTGTTGTCGTGAGGAGAGCATGACTTAGTTAAAATACACTCTCTCCATTTTGTCAAACTATTTTTTTGACGGACGTGATGTCAGATATTATTTTTGACGGGTATCAAGCATTGGCTTGCTCTTCAAATAAGTCAATACTCAGTGGTGATTGCGCAGCTGCGTAGCGTTTTTTACTTGACTTTTGATACATCTGCACTGCAGTTTTTATCGCTGCTGCTTGCCCATACTCAAATCCTTTTTCTGACATCAGTCTTTCTCGCACTGTTTTTCGAATCTGACTGATCACGGTACCATATTTCTTTTTTGACTCTTGAAAGTTGAGCATCGGATTTTGCATCCACAGTACTTCAGTCGGGGTGTTTGCGGTACGATACTCCGGACACCAAAAATGAATAAACTGAAGGTCGGGGTCTTTTTTGACCAAATTTACCTCGGGGTCGTAGATGCGAAATGTTTTGCTCAGTGGATTGGTAACTCCGGACTGCATTTGCCATTGCCAATGGTTGATAGCAATATCTCCATCAATCAGTTTTTGCATAAAATACCGAGCGCCATGGTGCCACGAAATGCCACAATTTATACACAAAAAAGTCGCGCACATCGCCCGCATCCGAAAGTTGATATAACCCTGAGTATTGAGCTGGCGCATGGACGCATCAACCATCGCAAAGCCGGTATCTCCTCTTTTCCACCGTTCAAAATACTCGATTTTTTCGCCAATGAGCGGTACATCGAGATATATTTGGTTGAACTCTAAGTGTCTGTTTTTCCACATTAGGTCGGGATTGAAATAAAGGCGTTGGGTAAATGAATCCTTCCATCGGAGGCGATCCAGAAATGCAGATAGCGAAAAG
>JAYUUP010000036.1:0-4719 GCA_043754825.1 bacterium
AAAAAATACCCAGGGACTATCGTGCCAAGGATCATCAGTATCAGCCAAATATGCGAGCGTTTCATAGCTGTGGTATATCGCACTCGCCCTAATTCTGTCAATTGTTCTGATTGAGTACACTCATGATATTTATACCAATCACCACCATCACGCCAATAGCAATACACAGAGCCAAAAAGAATCTGAGATCTACTCGACTGAGCATTTGTTTGGTGTTTATGACTGGCTCAGTATTTTTGTCCATCCACAACGCTATGATATACCGAGCAGATATCACCAGTGCAATAAGATCAAATCCCTGTGTGCTTGGCGTGATATTGGCAGTACTATCTACACTGTTAGCTCCGTAAAATACCACAAGTAGCATCGCATATACAAATACTGATAAAAATTGCAAAATACATAGCGTAATTCCCAGTCCAAATGCTCTTTTTAGTATAGTAAATGACATCAGTTGCTCGCGTTCGTCACCTTTTTGCCATGATACTGCTACTTTGGCGAGGTCGCTGACCTTGAGCGCCCAGCCACTCAACCACAAAAATACTCCGATAGTGATAGCTATGTATACCCATGTAAAATAGTCATTGCTCAAATAGGCAGCTAGCGGTCGCGTAGCCGGAATCAGAGGGATAATAACACAAAACACCGAAGCCCAGACAATATTGAGCAGTAAAAGAAATGCGATTAATTTTCGCTTTACAATAATAGACATAAAAAAGATTAAAATTTGGTTGGAAATGGTTCAAATGAAAACAATTGCTCTATCGTCACCCCAAATACTGCAGTGATTTTTAGGGCGAGCTCAAGTGAAGGATTGTACTCCTCACGTTCGAGATACCCAATCGTCTGAAAATTGACCTCTATCTTGGCTGCCAAGTCTTCACGAGACAAACCAGCAGCGATGCGGTACAATTTTATACGATTATAGAGGTGTGTTTTATTGCTCATATCCAACGTAATATTGTAAATATACAACAAATTGTCTTTTGTCAAGTACTTTTACTTTAGTACAAATGCATTTTTATTGCTGCAGTCCAGCGCACTCACTCGTCCATCAGCCAATCTCTGCTCATACCAAAACTTTTCTCCGCGTATCGTCACATCTTTGGTGACGCAATATTTAACAGTTTCAAAATTTGAGATTTGCAACTCCGCCTTGGTCACATACGCATAATGCAACTCCAGGTTTTTCCCGATAATATCCCTGAGGTCAGTTTTTTTACCATACCAATAGATATTTTCCGCCGCGAGCCGACCTATTTTGATATTGTCGTCACTGGTATAATCCACGATATTTGCCTGGGTTCCCTCGACACAGTTTAGATCGAGCTTGCCTTGCTGGACAAAAATATCGACTCCGATTCCCCGCACACAGCTGTCGACCACTGACACTTTGGCGTTTTCGTATACGTGAAGAACTACCAGATATGGCACTTGAATTTCCAGACGCACTCTGGTGTTGAGACGTTTTGTAACTGCAGATTCAAACATATTTATCTCGAGTTGTTTTTGCGCGGGCACTGACGGACGCTGAACCCCCAAAAATTTAGGTTCATTTTGTTTTATCTCAAACTTTTCGAGTTGCGTTTTTGTGCCAAATGCCGTTATCTTAGCAGGCTTATCAGGCACTACTTTGATCTTGGCATCGATATTTCCCGCGATGTTAAGCGCACCGATGTCATCTGAATACATAAATTCTCGCTGCTGGTTTGGCTGCGCTTTATAGTACACCACAACGCTGATGCCAACGATAGCCATGAGCACCAATACCGTTCCAAAGTATACTAAAGCTTTATTTTTCATACCTCAGCCCTAACGCACAAACTGTATCTCGTCAAAGACATTGCAAAAACCCATAATTTATGCTATGATGCTACTACTTTTCAGATAGAAAGGTGAGGTAAAAAGGAGAGCTATATGGTGACTTTAATTAGTCTCAAGGAAGTTTCCTCTAAAGTCCTACAAGGAACAATAAGGTTTGACGGATATCTAAATCCCCAGGATCTAGCATCATTCGGTATAACGGTAACAGTTGGTGAAAGAGGCTATGAGCTACTAAACCAGTATGGCATTGCCACTAGTTTTGCCATGATCCTAAAAAGAAATGGCAATGTTGATCTCATCGATAGTATCACTGTCACCGTACAGTTCGCATGGATGAGTGAAAAAGAATATCCTGGCATAGTATTTTTTTTAAACGAGTCAGCAGATAGTGCTTACCGAGAGTATAAAATTATCATACATATCTAGCAACCTTCACGCTTCTCAAACCCTCCCACAAAGAGGGTATTTTTTTATCGTATTTTACGGATATCTGCCCAGCTTGTCGTGTAGCGGGCGCTGCGTTGATTTGACTTGACGAGCCACTTTTTGCGGATACCCTCACCGAGCAATTGGATCGATTCGAATCCGTATTTTTTAGAGATAATATCGCTGACGTGTGCCGCTGCTTCATGTTTTTGACGTAGTTTTCGCGTCGCCTCCGTCACAAATAAATTTTCGCGTACGTCGCCATCTTTTACCAGTCCCGTAGCAAACACTCCCGCCTTTTTGTAGCGATATCCCGGCACAAATATCTCCCTCACTGCACGCACCGCCTCAGCACACAGCAGTGTGGTCGCATTGGTCGGCTCATCCAAATTTATCGTCAGTGAGCGTGTCAGATAGCGGGTTGCGTGCTTTTTGGTGGTAAAATACACGGTCAGTAGTGGGGTACTCGAGCCTTGTTTTCTCAGTTTTGCTGCGAGTTTGGCGGTATACGACGATATTGCTTCACACATTTGAGTTACGTCGGTGACGGGCACGCCAAATGAACGAGTGCTCATGATTGATTTTCGCCCCACCAGCTCCGGATCCAGCGCAAAACACGATTCGCCTTGGAGTTCTCGCTGCGTCTTGGCACCCACGATCGTAAATAATTTTTGGATAACACTCTCATCAGCCTGCACAAAATCCCATACCGTCTTTACACCCATCAATCGACACTTTTCTCCGTTTCGTCGCCCTACACCCCAGATATCTCCTACTTCGAGCGACTCCATGGTTTGCTGTTTGTCTTGGATACCACACCAACTTTCCACCCCGATATCGCGCCACCACGACAGCCGCCCACTCGGAAATCGCCCCCACTGCTGCCAGTATGCTCGAACTAGTCGCTTATTTTTTTGCTTGGCAACGTCATTCATCAGCTTGGAGAGTGTCTTGGTTGGCGCTATGCCGATACTCACCGTGATCCCCGTCGCCGCATAAATTCGCGCGCGCAAATCCTGACAAAACTTGACTTGGTTTTCGATTTTTATGTGTGAAATATCTGCAAACACTTCGTCTATCGAGTAAAGCTCTACATCCGGTATCCAATCCCGTACAATTCCACTAATCCGCGCCGAAAAATCGCCATACAGAGCAAAATTTGAGGAAAAAATAGTAACTCTATGTTGTTCGAGCAGCCCTTTGACTTGAAACAATGGCGCACCCATTGGAACCCCGAGTATTTTGGCCTCGATCGAGCGTGCGACGACACACCCATCATTGTTTGACAAGACTACCACTGGTTTTCCACGCAGCTGAGGCGCAAACACCTTTTCACAACTAGCAAAAAAGTCATTGCAATCCACCACGATAAACATCTGAGGGCGCACAGGCATACCAGCCTCAAACCACATATTTTTGTTATTGTCAAAATATTTCTATGACAAAAGCCACGTCATATATTTTTTATGACGCAAATTCATGGATTACGCTGGTAACTACTCCCCAGATTTCAAAGTCGTCGCCTTCTTGGATTTGGATAGTCTCATAATCGTCATTTTCCGGCACGAGCGCGACGATACCGTGGCGTTTTTCGAGGCGTTTGATGGTCATTTCGCCGTTGAGGACCGCGATGACGGTGTCGCAGTGTTTGGGTGTGCGTGAGCGGTCGACTATCGCCAGATCACCAGGCATAATACCGCAGTTTTTCATCGACTCACCCGCGACACGCACGATATAGGTGCTGTGTGGGTGCGGGATCAGACGCTGATTGAGGTCGAGTGACTGATGCCCGAGCTCCTCCGCAGGTGACGGAAACCCTGCCTGCACCAACGCGTCGATAAACGGCACGGGCTGCACTCGGTTTTTCTCCACTCGCCACAAATCCCACATGGTTTGGTTCATGACACAGCTCTAGCACATCCAGCGCGTTTTGGCAAAAGCAACATCATATTTACAATATCACTACACTGATTTACACATCTTTTTATGAGCACTCCATCGCTGCTAGAAATAGTCGACCAATTTGATCAAAAGCTATTTGATTATCTCAAGCAACTGCGCTCACCAAGTGTCTGGAAAAATAGCTATCGTCCGGTGTACCCACACTATGTACCCCTCGCCGCCGCACAAAATATTCTCAAGATGACGATTGAAAAAATCCCGGAGTATCGAGATATCGATCCAGGAGTGGAGTTGATTTTGGTAGAGGGGGCGATTGTTACTGATACTCCAGACTTTGTTACCAGCTATGCATCGGGGAAAGTTATTTATAAAGGTGATCAGATGGTAGCTCTCAAAGTATCACATAAAAAAGGGCTGGTAAATTTAGAGGCATTCATTCACGAATACGGCCATGTCTATGCACATCGATATCAATCTTTTGATGCTGTTTATAAAAAGATTACATTTAGTTTAGCATACTCTGAATTTTGTGCAATTTGGCTCGAGCGACAAGCCTCAAAGATAGAA
>JAYUUP010000037.1:0-14220 GCA_043754825.1 bacterium
ATATGTGGTCTGATTTCCTGTCCGGTCAGCTGCTCCATGCGATCAATGGTTTGGTTAAAAAACTCAGCCCTGATCTCAGGTGTATCCTGGATTCCCGGCGCACACGGCACGAGGATAAACAACGCTTCTTTACCAGTTGGCGCCACATGCATATCGGTCAGCGATGGCACATGCGCATAAAATAATGGTTTTTTGGCCCAGTGCTGCTTTGCGCCATACACCGCCTCAAAGTGCGCATCCCAATCTGCATCAAAGAAAAACGTGTGGTGATGCAGTCCCGTGAGCTTTTTGTCTACACCGATGTAAAAACAGAGTGCAGAGGGCGCTAATTTTTTGCGACTCCAAGATTTGCGCGAGATAGTACGCAATTTTTCCTCGAGCAGCTGACTCTCAAACCATTGATAATCTGCGGCATTTACGATAAGATCGCACTCGATTTGCTTGGCAACACCATCCTCATGATAGCGCACCGATTGAATTAGTCCATTGCAAATATTGAGACCAACCACTGCAGACTCTAACTTAATATCTACTCCTTTTTCTCGCACCACCTCTGCCATCGACTCAACCACCCGTGAAAATCCACCTGCCGGATAATACACACCCATCACCAGGTCGACATGACTCATCAGCGTGTAAACGCCAGGTGTTTGTGAGGCGCGAGAACCTAAAAAAACTACTGGATACTCGAGTATTGCCCGCAAAAATGGATGTCGAAAATATCGATGCACTATGCTTTTATACGATGAAAATAACCCAAGTTTTACTGCGGCAAATACTGTTTTTTCGGTAATCATATCCCGCACTGAACTATAGTTGCGATAGATAAAGTTTTTCATCGCAAAATCATAGCGAAACGCACACTCCACCAAGTATTTGTCGAGTTTGTGGGCACTCCCCGGCTCATACCGCTCAAACAAATTTTTGACCTCCGAGATATCGCTGGAGACATCAAAATTGTCGGTGTTGTTGAAGTATACTTTGTAATTTGGTGACAATCTCTCGAGGGTATAAAAGTCCTCCCGGGCGTATCCCATCTGGGCAAACCATTTATCGTGTTCGGCTGGCATGAGATACCAACTCGGCCCCATGTCAAACCGAAATCCGTCCTTTTCGAGTACTTGGGCGCGACCTCCGACCCAGTTATTTTTTTCCAGAATAGTGACGTGATGCCCAGCCTTTGCCAGAAAACCTGCCGCAGAAAGCCCTGCAAATCCTGCACCAACTACCACTATTTTTTTGGAAACCACCTCTGGAGTGTGAAAAAATAAATAAAAGCTGTCAAAACCCAAAAAATAACCCCGCGTGGTGCGGGGCTGTAGAAAAAGTTGGTTAGGCTGTGTAGTTTTTAATGGTTTTAGCAGATCCACAACTCATCATCTCAACATATTTATCTGAGATATCGCTGACTTTTGCGTAGCAGTAGGCTAAAAACATATTACCAAGCCTAAGATTTGTAACTTGCAGCATAGTTCTGTACAGTGCTACACGTCCTTCCTCAATGCGCATCAATATATCTTCTTTTTCTTGAATTGAGTAATATTTAAGATGTTTGAGTTTATCAAGCAAATGAGCAGTAATAGTATCAACCCATTGAAAATTTAATCGAAAATATTCACTTTCATCATCTGATGATGGGTTCAAGAGAGTAAATCCATGGGTTACTCGCCGAAGTATTCCGATTCCAAAGGTTTGAAATTCACCAGAAAGGGCTTCAGTTCGGCAGCAAAGCGTGTCTACGTCACCTGGATCAATATTGAAACGTGAAGCGTAGCTGTCAACTCCAGCTTCAGTTGATAACTCAAATTCTTCACCATTTGCACCGCAGATAATTAGTTCTGCTGGTACCAACTTCATGGTAAAAGTGTTTGAGGTCGAGATTGCGAGGTGTTGAGTGATACGATCCGTGTTTTTGATCATTATAATTACTCCCGTTATTTTGATACACTGTGATTTACAGATATTGCAATCTGCAGTGCGGTATCAAAACAATATCGGTATGACACAAATTTCCAAAATTGTCCACTGTAGTTTTTCTCTTGCCCAAAAACGTTTTGAGGATTAAGGTGCCGGCGTATGACCGAATGGAAATCTGATTTGCAAAAATTGCTGATTATCTCACGTCCTCGATTTTGGCTATATGTGTTTGGACCGTTTTTACTAGGCATTGCTGCAGCTTACGACAAAGTTATTACTCCCCTGTTATTTCAGCAAAGTGGTACGGTTATCTTGCTATTTGCACTGTATTTTACCCTACCGGCAAATCTACTTATCTATGGCGTCAATGACATCTCTGACAACGACACCGATAGCATCAACCCTAAAAAAGATGGATATGAAACACGAGTATATAGCGCCGATCATCGCTGGGTGTGGGTCAGAATTGCGGCGCTCAATATGCCGTTTGTCTTTGCTGCACTTTTTCTCAATAATCCTGCTCTGCTAGCACTCATCGGATTTGCCGGGCTCGGAATTTTTTACTCAGCCGAACCCTTGCGACTTAAAACCAAGCCTTTTTTGGATTCATTTTCCAATATACTCTATGCGATGCCGGGGTTTTTGAGTTACGCACTATTTACTGGGCTATTACCTACTTGGTGGGCGTTTGTGGGATCCTTGGCGTGGTGCGCTGCCATGCATGCTTTTAGCGCCATCCCCGACATCGACGCTGACCGTGAAGCCCGTCTCAAAACGATCGCGACCACACTCGAGTTTCGTGGCACTTTAGTGTTTTGCGCCATAATGTACACGATGGCAGCGCTCTGCAGTATTTACTTTTTATCGTGGTTTTTTATTGTTCCACTTGGTGTGTATTTGTTCTTTTTATTTCTCGCCTTTCGCGCTGGCAAATACCAAGTCATGAGTATTTACAAGCTATTTCCGATTATCAATGCAGCCATGGGGATGTTTTTATTTGGCTGGATATTGGTGTCAAAACTACTATAGTTGCCAGTATTTCTGAATCGATGTAGTGTCAAATAATGAATGACACAGTGCTCATAATCGGTGGTGGTATCGGCGGACTTTCAGTGGCTATTCAGCTAGCTCATGCAGGTAAACAGGTAACATTGCTCGAAAAAAATGCTCAGATCGGTGGTCGAGCGCAGGTATTGGAAAAAGATGGATTTCAGTTTGATATGGGGCCAAGCTGGTTTATGTGCCGCGATATATTTGAGGTGTGGTTTGAAAGTATCGGAGAAAAACTACAAGATTGGGTTTCGTTGACACACCTCTCGCCTAGTTATCGGATTTTTTCACCACTACATCCGGATGGTAAGTTTGATATTTTTAGTGGCATTACGCCGAACCGAGTATTGTTTGAATCACTCGAGCCAGGATCATTTGCCAAGTTTGAGCAGTACATCGCACGCTCCAAGCGTCAGTACGATATTTCAAAGCGGTATTTTTTGTATGAGGATTTGCCATGGTGGCGGTATCTGTCTCCAAAAATTGGTCTTGCTGGGTCACAAATTACCCTATTTCCCACTATTGATAAGTATGTCGCACGGTATATCCAACATCCACTACTGCGCCAGATTATCCAGTATCATCTTGCATTTTTGGGCTCATCACCCTACACTACCTCAGCGCTTTACAGCATGATGAACTTTGTCGATCAGCAAGGCGTGTGGTATCCAGCGGGAGGCATGCGAGCTGTTGTAGAGGCACTCGAAAAAATTGCACAGAAAAAAAATATTATTATCCACACTAATACTGAGGTAAATTTGATAGAAAATGAAAGTGATCGAGTCAACAAAGTACTTACCAAAAACGGGCAAATATTTGAGGCAAATACGATAGTTTTCAATGGTCATATCCGGTCAGCTGACCAAATTATCAGTGGGAAACCTCAACTAACACCTACTCAGTGGGCAAAAAAAGAATGGGCGCCCTCAGCGGTGTGTATATTTGCGGGGTTTGACACCAAGATACCTAACTTAATGCATCACAATCTGGTATTTAGCGCCGATGACGCTCAGTATTACCATGAGGTGTTCAACACACCGGTATTTCCAACCGATCCAAACTTTTATGTGTGTGCTGCCTCTAAAACTGACTTGAGTGTTGCCCCTGTTGGGTGTGAAAATATCAATATAGTATTGCCGGTATCGCCACACCTCGCAGCCACACCCGAGTTTTTGGAAGCCTATGCCCAGGAAATACTTGGCAAAGCTATGATCGCTGCAGGGTTTTTAGATTGGCAGTCGCACCTGTTGTTTTGTACTGTGCACGCACATGATTACTATAAAAGTGAGTTTAATGCGCCGTTTGGAACCGCTATCGGACTTTCGCATACATTATCGCAAACTGGACCACTCAGATCGGCAAATCGCCACCGCCGGCTAAAAAACCTATACTTTGTTGGGGCTGACACCAACCCGGGAATCGGAGTACCCATGTGTCTTATCAGTGGTCAACGAACAGCAAGCAGAATTTTGCGCGAGTCAACATTTTGACAAATTCATGAGTGTAAAATATATTTGCATCGTATGAACTCTGATGCGTATTCTCCTCAAGTTTCTCCTGAGACACCACCGCAAAAATTCCGCAAAAATTCCGCACCCGTCGGACTTATTACTGGAGTGCTTGTCATGAGTATGGTACTCGGATTTGTCACCGGAGCTGCCGGATACTATACTGCCGCGCGTTATTTGCCAGGATCTAAACAACAAAGTGAGACACAATCCGCGATCACCCAAGTCATGCAAAACGTGCAGGTAGTTCAGGAAGAATCAGCCACTATTACTGCTGCAAAAAAAAGCGTACCCTCAGTGGTTAGTATTGTGGTCAGCACCAAGCAAACAGCAAAAAGTGGTAGTTTTTTCGATAGTTTTTTTGGTAGTGGTTCCGGTTCAACTTCAGGTACTACCAATAGCGTTGGATTCTCTGAGGTCGCTGCCGGCACTGGATTTATCGTCACGGACAACGGGTATATTATCACCAACCGCCACGTAATCGAAACCCCAAATGCCCAGTATAGCGTGGTATTTAACGACGGCACACAAGCTGAAGGTATAGTACTAGACTACGATCGCTACCTCGATATCGGTGTGATCAAAGTCGATACCGATAAACTTGGCAAAAAGCTCACTCCACTGACATTTGGCGATTCCTCGAGTGTGGTGGTAGGACAAACTGCGATTGCAATCGGAAATAGTCTTGGGGAGTTCAAAAATACCGTATCTAAAGGAATAGTTTCCGGGCTTGATCGCAGTATTGTAGCCGGTGATGACTCAGGCGCAAATCAAGAAAAACTCGACAATATAATCCAAACTGACGCTTCTATCAACAGTGGAAACAGCGGTGGACCGCTCCTTGATATATCCGGAAATGTCATTGGTGTAAATGTAGCAAAGGCCTCTACTGGCGAGAGTATTGGGTTTTCAATTCCAATCAACTCAGTAAAGCCTATTTTGGAGTCAGTGATCAAAAGCGGCAAAATTATCCGTCCTTATATCGGCGTGCAGTATCTCGATATTACCCCAGAACTCAATAAAAACAAAAACCTGGGATACGATTACGGAGCTTGGGTGTTTACCGAAAAAACAACTGAGCGTGCGGTCATCTCTGGCTCTCCAGCAGACAAGGCTGGCATGCGTGATAATGATATCATACTGGAGGTAAATGGCAAAAAACTCAGCGATAAATACACATTGCGCGTAGCGGTTGGAGAACGTAGTGTCGGCGACACCATCACCCTAAAAATATCGCGTGGAGGCACCGAGCAAGAACTCAAAGTAACACTGGCTCAACTTCCAAAATAAACCTTATTTCTTAGGTTTCAAAAATGCAAACACACTATCTCCGGTGAGCTTTGTCTCTGAGTCCAGTATATACTCTGCCGTGAGCAACGACAAAAACAATCCCATGATTTCCTGTGCCACCTCTGGATACGCTTTTTCTCGTCCACGCATCTGCACCTGCAGCTTGACTTTATGTCCTTTTTCCAAAAATCCCGAGGCTTGGTTTGCTTTGACTGCCAGGTCACTTTGCGACACACGAACTGATGCTCGCAGTGCCTTCTCCTCTTTGACTTTTTGCTTGACGGTTGCTTTGGTGAGCTGGTACTTAAACTTGTTGTAGTCTACCATTTTTACCACCACTGGTGTAGCTTTTGGATTGATCTCTACCAAATCCATTACTTTTTCAGCTGCCAAATCAAGCGCTGCTCGGCGAGTCATAACTCCGAGCATCTTGCCATCATTATCAATCACGCGCATCTGAGGCGCACCAATCTCGTCGTTGATGCGGTATTCGATATCCGGAGTGGAGTTTTGATTGCGTTGCTTTTTACGATAATTCGCCATATTTGCTTGAATATATCAATTATTTTGTAAACTGTCAACGAAAGACACGGCGTAAAAAAGCAGCCCTACTGGAGAGCTGCTGCGATTAAAAATGTAAATCAATGAATTTGAAATAGATTGGTAATAATGAGTCCAGCTCCGGACAGCAGCAAAATTACCGCTAGCCAGTGAACATAGCTTCCCGTATTGATAGTAACGGAAGCAGGTTTAACATTATTACTTTTTTTTCTCACTGGATTTCCTCCAATACTTGACCAATTAGCTGACCGTCGTCAGAATACTTAACGCCCCACGAACCAAAGTTGACGTAAAGTACTTTGAATACAACTCCACTATGTAAGTCATGGATAGTAAAAAATCCTTGTTCCGTAGTAGAAATGCGATCAAATCTGATTTGATAATACTCGTCTGGATTGGTTTGGAAACACAATCCTGGCTGTGTATTTTTTTTACCAACAATCGCATAAATCCCAGCATTTTTCAGTACTGGAACTTTTTGACCATTGATAATCATATACAAATCTTGGGTTGGCTGTCCCGATTTGCAGGCAACTGGTTTGGTAGCGCCTTTTGCCAGAGCAACCATAAGTTGTTGCTGTGTCAACGCTTGAGCTCGGAGCTTATCAAGGACTTTGTTACCAGTGCTAGACACAAACTTGAGATGATCCTCAGTCTGAAACCCCATTTTCACTGGGATTTTACCCGCGGAGAGGGAACTTAGAAAGATACATAATGCTGCAAATGCTGCAACTGTGGCAAAGATAAACAAAAAAACAAATGCCCAAATTAGGATTTCTCCCAACGTGAGTGGATGCGGTCTCACATTATTCCAGTAGCCACGATTGGTTTCTTTCATTATTTTTCTCCTTTTCACAACGCAATCTGAATCTCAGATCACTATCCAGGTATAGCATATTTTCAGATTTTATGCAAGAAAAAAAGCAGCTTTGTGGGCTGCTTAATATGTGTAGTAAAATTATTGATCAAGCCGAGTCAAAAATAACTGATCCACTATCTATAAATAAATCATCAGAAAGTGGAGTCAAGATATACCATGACTTATCCAGAGTATACTGTATATGCCACTCGTCGCTGGTTTGTAAATCGCTAATCACGATAGTGCCAGTTTGGATATTATATCCTGCTGCAATACCAATATTATATTGATAATTCGCCGGGATAAAACCGCACAATGTAGGCGTATTGGTTTTTGACTTCTCAACCATCAATGCTATGCCCTCAATTGAGTCGTAACTTGGACCAAACGAAATTGCTAGCGGCTGAGTTATCTTGCACGATTCGAGTCTGGTGACTGCGGTAAGGTCTATATTTAGCTTACTTGTAGCTATTTGAGATTGTACGGCAGCCTTTGTACTGCTCGAATTATACATCCGATTTACACTCACAACGGTAACAATTAAAATCGCCAACAAAAAAAGTATTAGACCAAGAACTAAAAAAACCTTCCAATTTGGAATTGGATCATCTCTTGTCTGCTTGGTGCCATCTTCTTCTATCATTTTATGCTCCTTTACCACTCCCATTGCTGTAGCGATAGGCATTAACTTAGCACTTTTCCTACAAATTGGCAAGCAAGCGCTCGGCCTCGATTTTATTGATGTCCTCGACCACTTTTCCAAATCCACCCGTCATGACAACCGGGAGTTGGTTCCAGTTTTGTCCGTAGCGATGGTCAGTCAGGCGATCTTGCGGAAAGTTGTAAGTACGGATTTTTTCACTACGATCTGCGGTGCCGACTTGCTCTTTTCGCGCTGCTGCCTCCTTGGCGCGCCTGATATCCTCGTAGTAGTTGTACACCCGTGAGGTCAGCACCTGGATACACTTGAGGCGGTTTTGCTGCTGGTCGCGCTCATCTTGAGATTGGGCCTCGATGCCAGTTGGATTGTGTCGCATGCGCACTGCTGAGTAGGTCGTGTTGACTGACTGCCCACCATTTCCACTCGATGTTGTGATGATAATTTCGACCTCATCCATGTTTAATTTGTAGGCGGTGTCTTGCTCGAGTAGTGGCATGATTGCGACACTGACGGTGGAGGTGTGGACTCGTCCTTGCTTTTCAGTTTCTGGTACGCGCTGTACTCGATGTACTCCTCCTTCGTATTTGAGCGCAGCAAATGCACCTTCACCTCTGATTTCAGCGATAACTTCTTTGAACCCGCCCATAGTGCCAAGACTTGAGGAGATAATTTTGGATTTCAACCCTAGGTTTGCCGCATACAGTGAGTACATCTTGTACATTTCTCCTGCAAATAATGCACTTTCGTCGCCCCCTGCCCCTGCACGGATTTCCAACAATACATCCTCTGCATCGCGCTCATCTACTGGTGACAACAATGCCAAAAGTTCTGACTCCGTTTGCTCGACAACTTGGTCTTGCTGCGAGATCTCCTCCTCAAGTAGTTGTTTCATTTCGGCATCAGTTGACTCGTCCTGGATCATCGACTTGTTGTCAGCAATAATTGTCTCTGCAGATTCAATACGAGCCGCCAAGTCAGATTTGCGTGAATTTCGTTTGTGCTCTCGTCCCAGTTCTATCAACTCATTTTGATCAGTCGTAGTGCTTAGTTTTTCGTTGAGCTCAATTTGTTTAGCGATAATTTGGGCAATCGGGAGTCGGGACATTTGTCACAGAGTTGCATACAAAAAATACTGTGTCAACTACTCCACTGTGCTCACTCCCATATCATTCTTGGTGCGAGTTCCCCGAACAAAATACCATCCGGCTCCTGCCAACAATGCAATTATCGTTCCAAATGCAAAGATATCAGTGGCTCCTCCCGTCTCGGTCACAGGCGCATTTGCCGGCAAGATATTTACTTTTTTAGTAGTATCATACTTTTGAGCATCATACCATTCATATATTGGCTGCAGTCCGACAAGCGTTCCGGTTGGAACATTTGTACAGGTGACTTTGAGGTCATTGGCGCGGCATTCACGAGTATTTTTACCATCTGAAATTGAGATTGAAAAGTTATCCGGTAAAAATGTCTCCGCTGGCAAATCAAACGTACACGTAGTAAAACTGTTGACTATGGCTTCACGGCACACTAGATTTAACATTTGCCCTGGTTTCAGTGGGTTTTTTGGTCTGGCGATCACATTGGCTTTTTCTCCAGTGTCGACTTTATCCTCAGCAGCGATTTGTCCAAAAATTGGCTGGAGTCCGAGCACATTGACAACCGGGACTTTGATACAGGTTACTTTTGAACCTTGTGCAGTACACTCACCCGCTGGTATTACATTTCCAATTCCCATCTTGAAGTTGACTGGTAACAAGCGAAATGTCGGCAGTTGAAACGTACAAATGGCATCATTGGTGTTGGCATACGCATTGATACAGCTGACGTCGAGTCCGGGAATTTCAGGCGAAGTAAGGTATTGATCCGTCGGACTTGTTGCATCACCTTTGGTTGTAATTTGGGGATTAATTTCATTGACTATCGATTCTGATAATTTTGGTTGAAAACTCTGGGTATGGATGGTAAACAAATAGTTTTGAGCTAGCAAGTTTGCCTTTGGCTTGATCACGATGCTGTATTTTCCACCTTTTTGAGCACCGAGTTTGTTTACATCAGTGTCATTGAAAGAGCTTGCGGAGTTATTGCAGGTGTTGGCACCGAGGGAAAGACAGCTAAAATTTTGTGGGTTCCAGGCGTTTGCGTTGGCGTTATCCCAACTACATCCAGGTACCGATACCGTTTTTGGACAGCCTCCATTTGTGGTAGCCCCCGGGGTGAGTACAATTCGGAGCGAGTTATCTGATCCGACAAAGGCTGCGTCTGCCACCGAAATAGTCCGTGTTTGTAGACTGCCGACTGTCTCGACTGAGTCTTGCGGTTTATACTGCATGTCATACTGCTCAGTAATACTCACAATATCAAAAGCTGAGCCTGAGTCGAGGTTGTTTGCCGACGGGTCAATCCGCATCGTGACGTAGCTTGCTTGATTTTGATCAGTACGATTGTAATAGATAAAGTCTAGAGTTTTGGTGCTTCCGTTATCGGTAATACCATCAACCGCAAATGCTGGAGTGGTCGATGAAAACGCAGCGATACTCAAAGTAAGAGTGAGTACGGCAGCTGAAATTGATTTGAAGAGAGTCATAAGAGTTTATAATTATTGTACTTTTTGGGTAATGGTGTCTGGAGTCGTTTCACCTGTCCACTTGGTGATCATCGTGCCCTGATCGTCGACTTGCACAAAGGTTGGATAGGCAACTACATTGTATTTTTTGACTAGGTCGATATTTTTGGCAGAATCCGGATCGATATCAAAAATAACAATGTTCGACGGGACTTTATCTGCATCTTTGACAAACGCTTTGACGCTTTGTTTACAGTGTGGGCACCACCGAGCGTTGAAGAATAATACATTTTTTTGCTCTTTGGCAAGTTTTTCTGTCGAATAATCCACGAGTACATTTGCAGATGCTGGTGCAATATCACTAGCAAGTGCAGTCTGTGGAGCGGTCGAAAATGAATGTACACCCCAGGCAGTCACTCCGAGCAAGGCTACGTTTACTACCAATATAAATGCTTGAAACCAGCTATTAAACTGAATTTTAAACTTCTTTTTGACTATGTGCTTAGCAGGCGCTTTCATAACAAACAGGTGCTTTTTATTTTTGTATAGCTATAGTATACACCATGTTTTTTTTATATGCAAATCATTACCAAAGCTAATCTCGATTGCAGTCAGTACGCAAAATTAATAAGCTAAGCAGCAGGCTCAAGCTTTGCTTGAGAATTGAGGTTTAGTGTTCAAATCTTTGCACTAAATACTCGAGATAACTTAGACGTCAGCACCCTATTCACTCCATACAAACGGGCTCGGCTTGGCGCGATACTCACTAGCAAACGCTGCATAATCATATGCAGGAAGCTGTGGCACCGCGTCATTGGTGAGTAAGATTCGCTCAAATTGATTTTCAAATTGGAGTTTATTGTAGGCTAGTTTTGTGCCAAATCCACCACTATACGCTCCTTTTTGCGGCACGTCGAGCGCGAGAGTTCCGATAGGAGTGAGCTCGTAATTTAGCCCGTCGAGACTGCGCTTTGCGAGATTTACGGTATAGGATTGAGGATAGGCTATCGATCCCTCAGACACCCCAAACTGGAGCGGAAGATTCGTGATTCGCAGCATAATCTCGAGCTCAACTCCGTTGGTTCGATACAACAACTCACCTGCCCTGACCACATTTTTGCCATCAGTACGTGCATTTAGATTTCGAAACGTGATGTCACTCAGAGTCGTTTTCTCGACACCGTTGCCATTTTTAACTACTATCTCGTCTGGTTTTGAGATATACCACGTACGGTTTCCAACAAAATATCCCGTCAGAAAAATGAGCCCCACAATAGCAAATAATGATACGATATACCAAAGACGCGACCAATTCATATTGCCAAAACTAAGATTTTCAGCAAGCGTAGTGATATAACTTTTTTCCGTCAATGAACTGCCCAAAGTGCACCAACCCTGACACCAAAGTCCTCGACTCCCGCTTGACACGAGCCGGCAAAGCAGTACGTCGCAGACGAGAGTGTACGACGTGTCACTACCGATTTTCGACACTAGAGGAGATGCGGATTCTCGATCTTGGAGTAGAAAAACGCAATGGTCGCGTGGTGCCATTTAGCGAAGAAAAGCTGGAGTACGGTATCCGCAAAGCCTTCAATAAACGCAAAGTTGACAGCGACAAAATCGACAGTATCGTCCAGAAAATAGTCGACGAAGTAGTAAAAGTCGATAAAAACCCGATCAAGTCCACCCGCATCGGACGCCTAGTCCTCAAAGTACTCAAACAAGAAGATGAGGCAGCCTATATTTGCTTTTGGTCGATGTTTGGCGACTTTGAGACTGCCGACGAATTTTCAAAACTCCTCAAACAATTTGGAGAATAAAAAAATCCACCCCGTTTGTTGAGGTGGACTATGGTTTTTAAGGCATTACTGGATAAAAATTGAAGGTTTCGACGTGGACTTGATTGTTTTCTTCCCACGACTGCACTATCATTTTAGCATAAGTTGTTTCTTTTACCATCCCATCATGAAGAACGTATCCTTTTACATCAAACTCAGCCAGATCACAGACAAATGCAATGCGCACTTTAGTATTTGGCATTATTTCCATGCTTGCTACCGCAGCTGCAATATTTTCACTAATCATGATGCTTTTTAGTATGAGATCAGCCATGGCTTTGTACTCAATAGCTGTTGAAAATTGTTCTCGCATAAACACACTTTTTCCTGTATGTTTTACATTATTTTCAACAGTTTCTTGTGTAGCAGTATGTTTTACAAATGCGTCGAGCCAATATGGACTAATCGAATGATTGCGAATTAAGTGATTAGAAAAACTCAGTAAATCACTAATATTTTTTAGTGGAACATCCACAAATCCTTGCGAAATACAATAACGAATAGTATTTAGACAGTATTTTCTATGTCCTAAATTTTTGATGCGAGTCACATCAACACTTTTCATAAATTGTTCAGCATTTGCTTCTCCAAAAAATGGTGAATCCAGCATATATTTGTGTTGCGCAGTAAAATCGCCTCCTGCACGCACCATGGTCAAACTAAAATCAAGAATATTTACAACATTTTTTCGATGAAATTCAAAGTTTTCTAAAATCATAATGGTATGAAGGTCAATAATAGCATGCATTACTTGTATCACCCGCTTATTTGTTGACTTAATTTTCGACAGCGAGTTTTGTTTTAAGACATGCATTTCATGATAAATATCTCGTGAAAATGAGATGGTTAATACTTTAAACTGATCAATACCATGCTTAAGATGATACATCATTACCGTATCAAAATCGCTCCACATTATATCTATTTGCTGCTTGCTTTTACAATGTTCAGATCCAAATTGATTGATTGAGGCGGCAATTTGATGCATTATATCAAGTACAAGATTTGAATATCCAGATACGAATCCAACGCAATATTTGTACGGATCAACCGATAATAATCGCCGAGTAAAATCACGCACTTTTTCATATTTTTCGATTTGAACCTTTACAGCAGGACCGAGTGGGTTGAGGTTTTTCTTGATTGAGCGCCAATTGGGTTCGCTGAGCATACTTTCTCCTTAGCTTCTGTCTAGAAACTGTATATCTTTTAGCATATATTTTTGTTTTATTCAAGCGATAATCTATATTGTTCAACTGATAAATTAGCAATCTTTAAAATACATAATTGTGTGTTGTCAAAAATGGGTATTATTATATTTGACTTAGATATCTAATACTTGCCTATATCAATAATATGTGCTAAATGTGTTTCAGTTAGCGAAGCAGACTGCTTCTAGTATTTGATACAATGTTGTCCGTATCAGTACTAACTCACAGCTAATTTCACAGGAGTAACGCATGTTAAATCTTATCTTGATTGGCGCAGGAGTGATCGCGCTGGTTGTTGTCCTTATCGCAGTACTTAGCTCTTTTGTGCGATCATACCGTGCAGCAGATCCAAGTACAAGCGACTATAGCTATGACGAGATATACAAAATCATTGGGATGCCAACAATTTTAATTTCAAGCCCTTCTCAGGTGGCACGCGCAGTTATCAAGCTAAAATACGGTCAAGTAGTTTCTGTGGAGGTTCGCGAGCTTAAACTAGAAAATAACAGAGTGTTATATCAAGGTTACACAGTCGCTGAATTCGAACCAGGAAAAGGATTGAAGCATTTCAACCCAAACATCATGGTTGATCTCGGACAAGAAATGCGTTTTGAGATTGAATATCATAATTTTAGTGATATTCAGCCGCCAAACGCTACGTCAAAAGAGGTTCAAATCCTTAAATAACAACAAATCCCGTTCACATTTTAGTGGACGGGTATTTTGTATGAGCGAAGTTTATCATTTTCCCAATCAAAA
>JAYUUP010000038.1:0-4605 GCA_043754825.1 bacterium
TGGCACACTATAGCAGTGTATATTTATAAAATAATCATTATGTCAGAATTAATATATAAAAGAGGTTCAAACTCTTCTCATCGGTGGCTTATTCCATTATTGCTCTTTTTGCTGATTGGCAGCGTCGTATGGTACACCATTACCCGTGGCGGTGGGTCCAGCAATCGTCAGTCATCTTTAGTGGTTTCCCCCACGAGTAGTGCAGGGCTAACTTTTTCCAATTCACTTGTTCCAATTACCAGCGCAGCAAGTGATATCGTAAATACAGCTAACTCGGTTGGTGGTGACGCTGTTACTACAATTGGCAGTTTTTTTACGCAGCCGAGTTCCAATATGGCGAGCTCGGCAAACATGGTAAACTCCATCATTGGGCAGCAAGTTCAGCTCTCCGACGTGCTCGTCAATCGGGTGACGGGAGACAAGACGTTTATTATTTCCAGTGACACTACCAACAAAGTATACGTAGCACTGACTGATAATCTCAAGTTTGGCTCTGTCGAGCAGGCGCGCCAAATCAAAGACGGACAGCGAGTACGTATCACCGGTGTAGTCAAGGCTATGCCGAGCGTTGAAATGATCACGAACTTGTGGAAATTACCGTACGCAGAAGCTGATATTGCTACAAAATATAGCTACTATATCGAGGCAACCCAAGTCACGGTATTGGTTGACACATCGGTTGACACACAGTAATATATCGTAATTAATATATTTTTAGGCGTCAACTTCTTCGCTCGACTTGACCATGGTGATATTGACAGTGCCTCCTTCACGTGCGCCATCCTCATCGCTCAGATAAATTGCACTATCGCCAACTGCTGAGTCTACCATATAAAACTCACCCTCGAGATCATTTTCATTTTGTACATCCATCCACTCAGTGGTTTCGTTTTCCAACATGGTTGCAGTTTGTATTTTGTATCCAAGCTCTTCAAGTTTTTCGATAGTGTAGATGTCTGACATAATCCAAAATAAACGTAATCATTTCAGATTTGGCAAGTGAAAAAGAATTAAATTAATTTGAAAAACCCAAGTTTTATTTGCCAATTTTTTGTTTTGTGGGTCAACTTAGCTCATGAACCATCTGATTATTGACACATCTTATCTTATTTATCGGTCGTATTTTGCGTATCCTCAGCTTAAAGTCGACGATGTTCCGATGGGTGCAGTGTATGGATTTGCCAAGACTATCATTGGGATTTGCCACGATATCAAACCAGAAACACTAGTTTTTGCCCTCGATTTGCCCAAGCCTACGTGGCGCGATGAGTTATTTGATCAATACAAAGCAGGTCGTTCGCCCATGGATCCAGAGATGCGGGCTCAGATACCGTTAGTACTCGAGTGGGCCAAAACGGTATGCCAAAACGTGATCGGGGTCGAAGGTTTTGAGGCTGATGACGTAGTGTACACTGCCGCGCAGCGCATTTTGCTTGAAAATCCTGACGACACGGTGTATATTTTTTCGTCAGATCGCGATCTATACCAGCTACTGGACAATCACCACACAATATTTATCAAGACGCACAAAGGCGAGACCAAGTTTTATGGCCTAAATGACTTTCACGATGAATTTGGGGTCAGTGCAGCCCAGTGGGTCGATTATAAGGCGCTGGTAGGTGATAGTAGCGACAATCTAAAAGGAGTAGCTGGAATTGGTCCAAAAACCGCCTCCATACTCCTCAACCAAATCGGGGATCTACACCAGTTATTTGTGGCGCTCGGTATCGAAAATGAAGAACTAAAACAACACGTCGAGCCGCGAGATCTGAGCGAGGTGTTTAAAAATGAAAAAATGCTCAAACTCATTGAAAAATTGAAACTTTGCAAAACTGATTTACTACAAACATATCACTTGGCGCAGCTACAAACCGTACCTGGCATGCCACTGGAAACGGACGCCGGAAATTTTGCTCAAGGAGTCTCATTTTTTGAACGGTATCAATTTCGCTCACTTATTTCCCAACTCAAACGCTACGGATTTATCTCGGCAGAGGCAGCTCGCGGCCAACCAACACCAAACGACACCCAAGAAGCACTTTTTTAGCTGATCGGCACAAATGTATAGGCGTGTCCTATCTCACCAGCTCGTCCAGTTCGCCCAATTCGGTGGATATAGTCCTCAGTACTGTTTGGTAGTGTGTAGTTGATGACGTGCGATACCAGTGGAATATCGAGTCCGCGCGCGGCTACATTTGTAGCTATCAATATATCAACCTCGCCTGCCTTAAACGAATCAAGAGCTCGAATACGCTGATTTTGAGATTTATTGCCGTGGATTGCGATTGCCCGAAAGCCCCGTTTGACTAGTTCTTTTTCTAATTTTGAGGCACCATGTTTGGTATTTTCAAAAACGATTGATTTTTCTACTTCAGGACGAGAAAGGAGCTCGACCAACTTCTCAAATTTATTTTCATTTTCACGTACCTCAATCACATCTTGTTCGACATTATCAGTAGTTTTACCTTGTACCACTGAGACTGTCACGGGATTTTTGAGTAGTCCGTTGGCGACTTTTTCAATATCGCGAGTCATTGTTGCTGAGAAAAAAAGCATGTGTTTAACATTTGAAGCGCGCGCCAATATTTTTTGGATATCCTTGATAAATCCCATATCGAGCATTTGATCCATCTCATCGAGGACAATCGTGTCGACTTCTTTGATACGTAGCTTGCCTTTTTCCAATAAATCCAGCCCACGTCCAGTTGTCGCAATGATGAAATGCCGTTTTTTGGAGAGTGAGTCAATCTGGCGTTCGATATTTTCACCACCGATGATCAGGCTGGAGTGAATACGATTGTTGGCGTACGTAAACGTTTTGAGTTCTTTTTGGATTTGCATCGCGAGTTCTCGGGTTGGCGCCAATATCAAGATACACTTGTCGTAGTTGTGCATCACTTGGTGGATAAGCGGGAGTAAAAACGCCGCTGTTTTGCCAGTTCCGGTGTTGGCAATCCCGATAATATCACGAGACTCCATGATGTGTCCGATTGCTTTGTCCTGGATAGGAGTTGGCTGAGTGTATCCTTTTTGCGTCAAACTCTCCACAATGTCGGTGTGCAGTCCATGCTCAGCAAAGGTTTTGGCAGGTGTATAGTCAGAGATAGCTTGTGGTTTTGCTTTTTTTCTCAAGATACTATAGTCGATGTCCATATAGGTCTGGACGTGTTTTTGACGGACACCCCGCATCGGCTGTCGTGATGGTTGTGGGGCGGGTGTAGGTTTTGGATGGTGGTCCGGTCTGGGATTTTGCGGACGGGGAGTAGAGGTAGGGCCGGATTGTGACGCATGATATCGTTTCATAAGATTTTTTTGTAAATTTTAATATATTTTTATCATAATAGACAATTCACTTTTTGTCGAATGTGTCAGCCCGCTTGACAAATGGTAGATATAAACGGCATACTCAGTCATGAACCCATCCCAACAGATCGATCAGCAGGTGTCCCGTGCCTCTGATTGGCAGGCAGCGCTCATGCGCGAATTTCGAGAGCTTTTGGCAACTACTGCCCCGGAACTCCACGAAGACTGGATGTGGAATGTCGGCGTATGGTGCTATGGCAAAAAACCGGTGTGTGCCTTTTCGGCATTTAAAACCTTTGTAAAGTTCAACTTTTTTGAAGGCGCTGCATTGCCTGACCCCGATAAGTTTTTCAATAGCGGTCTCGAATCAGCAAGCCATCGATCCATAAACGTCACTGAAGCTGATACATTTCCTCGTGAGCAACTCAGCGGCATGATTAAGGCAGCGATAACTCTCGCTATGATTCCCGTCGAAGCAAAATAATATAGTCATGAATTCACAACCAATTACTGACGAACAATTGCGAGTAAAAGCCAAAGATATGAGTGAGTTTTTCATCCATTTGTTTTGGTTTTTTATCGTAAATATTATACTTTATATTGTTGATTATATGGGCAATTCACGGATTGACTGGGCATATTGGGTAACTTTTGGGTGGGGAATCGGTATTATTTCACATGCATTCGGCACTTTTTACTCGCAAAGCCTAGAGCAAACCATTTATAATCGTCTAAAAAAATAAGTCACTAACGGAAATAGTAGATAAATAATATCATGACTTTCCAAGCATACATTGACAATATTAAGGCAAAAACAGGCAAAACTCCTGCTGATTTCAAAATCCTCGCTGAAAAAAATGGATTATTGGCACCGGGCACCAAAGCCACCGCAATCACCGACTGGCTAAAAAGCGAGTTTGATCTTGGGCACGGACACGCGATGGCGATTTATGCCACACTGCGTCAATATATAAATACAAAATAGGGTTTTATCAATTTTTTCTCCACTGCAAGCACATAAATAATGGGATTTCGTGGCGAGTGCGCTCGAGTTCCGGGGTTTTTTGGGGGCCCTGGTCAGTTTTGCGGTGCGAGATCCACTCCTGGGATTTGGTGAGTGTCAGACCCATGTTTGCGGCTTGGTTGAGGTACCATGATAGCGGGCGATGAAATGAGTACGTGATGTCGCGGGTGTCGCGCCCGGGTTGCATCTGGATAGTGACTTTGTGTTCGCTGAGATACCGATCTACACGGCGAAAGTGAGTGCGCGCGTCTGCTGTCCACTCCCAGCTAGTAGCCCGC
>JAYUUP010000039.1:0-13786 GCA_043754825.1 bacterium
AAAGGCGATACACACCAAGCAGCTATGTGGGGAACTGCACGGGCATTACTGCAAAACATGATCATTGGAGTCTCCGAAGGTTTTTCCAAAGAACTTGAACTCAGCGGTGTTGGTTTTAAAATGGAGCTTGCAGGCAAAAAACTTACCCTGTATATCGGTTTTTCACATCCAGTCCTCGTCGATGTCCCTGAAGGAGTCACTGTTGAGCTCAACAAAAACACTCTTACTGGGAAAAGTTCAAACAAACAACTTATTGGTCACTTTTTTACTATGGTGCACAATATGAAAAGCGCTGATCCTTACAAGCACAAAGGCTTTAAATTCCCAGGTCGATTTTATCCAAAAAAAGTGGGAAAGAAATTATCAAAATAATACTGTATGTCACATCGCATCATCCGTGCCGCACGCTCTACATTTCGAGTATTTGCCTCTGGAAAACCAGTGGTACGCGTTTTCAAATCCAACAAACATCTCTCAGCTCAGCTTTATGATGTCGCAACGGGAAAAACAACCTTTTCAGTCTCGACTCAAAATCACAAAGGTACTAAAACCGAACAAGCAACATCACTCGCTCACACTTTTGCCCAAAAACTTGCTGACAAAAAAATCAGCGATGTCGTATTTCACCGCAATGGATTTTTGTATCACGGTCGTGTCAAAGCATTTGCCGAGGGACTCAGAAACAATAACATCACGCTCTAATTTTATTTTATGAATGAAACACCCGTAAACAATAACCTTGCAGCACAATCACCAGACACGTCGCGTCCACCGTCAAACAACCAAGGTGAACAACAACCTCGTTTTGGTGAGCGAGCCCCATCAAGCGCGCGTTTTGGTGAGCGTAAAAACCGCGTATTCAAGCGAGGACCCAAAGGAATGGCCGGTGGCAAAGGGGGAGGTCGAGGTGATCGCCGTGGAGGTCGTCGCCCTGACAAAGAAGAGTCGCCGTATGCAAACCAAGTCATCCAAGTACGCCGTGTTACCCGTGTAGCCAAGGGAGGTAAGAAGATGCGTTTTTCAGCGCTTGTAGTAGTAGGTGACAAGATGGGTAAGATTGGATATGCTATCAAAAAAGGAGTTGATTTTCAAAGTGCAGTTCTCAAAGCAACCAAAAAAGCACAGCAAAATATGATCACTATCGTCATGAACGAGGATCAGTCACTGTCATTTCCCGTACAGACCAAGTTTAAAGCAGCGCGTATCTTCTTGAAACCTGCAAAAACAGGAACGGGACTGATTGCTGGTGGGTATTTACGCCCGGTACTCGAATTGGCTGGTATCCAAAATATTTACTCCAAAATTATCGGAGGAACCAACAAAATTAGCGGTGTTCAGGCAGCCTTCAAGGCACTTGAAAACTACGTAAAACCAGCAGCAAAATAATCTTTAGCATGTCTAGTATCGAAATTATTAAAACTATCAGAGAGAAAACCGGATTGTCGCTCAAGGACATCAAAAATGCGGTTGATCATCTTCAAACCGAGGACGAAGCTAAGATTATCAAGTATTTACGAGAACAAGGTGCGCTCAAAGCCCAAAACCGCCAAGATCGTCAAACCGGACAAGGGTTGATTAGCTCGTATGTTCACGAAGGACGTATTGGTGTGCTGCTCGAGATGCGCTGTGAGACTGATTTTGTATCGCGTGGTGCGGCATTTGGTGAGGTAGGACGAAATATTTGTCTGCATATCGCAGCAACTCAGCCAAAATTTGTACGCCCCGAAGATGCAGATCAAGCATTTGTGGAGAGCGAACTTGCTATCGCCCGCACCCAATTGGTAGAGGAAGGAAAACCAGAGGCGATGATCGAGAAAATATTGGCGGGAAAAAAGAACAAAATTTTGGAGGAGGTGTGTTTGCTTACGCAGCCATATTTCAAAGACACCGCACGCACAGTGCAGCAAGTCATCGATGAGCTCTCTCAAGTCTCCGGAGAAAAAGTTGAAATCACTAAATTTACTATTTATACTCTCTAATATGTCTGATCTTATATTGCAATTGCACACTCGTACCCACTCAGGAAACGACATTCGAAAACTCAAAAATACTGGTATTATTCCCGTAGTTGCTTACAACTCTACCACAAACTTGGTAGCTCAAATCAACAAAAATGAGTTTATTAGTATTTATCGAAAGCTCAAGGAAGCCAACGATTTTACACTCTTGATTACCTTAGATGGTAAAACAATGAATGTGCTTATTAAAGATATGGACATCAATCCTGTCACCAACGAACCACGTCACGTCGACTTTTTCATCACTAAATAACTTCTATTTTATGTTTCGCACATCAGAAAGCCCTAAAATCGTATTTCAACACCGCAAACGTGTTGGGCGAGGAAACGGATCAAACCGCGGTAAAAACTCAGGACTCGGTCACAAAGGCCAGGTCAAGCGCGCCGGAAAAATGCCTGTCTTTTTTGAAGGTGGTCGCAAATCTCTCGTACGCCGTTCTCCAAAGTTCAAAGGCTTCAAGCAAGCTGAAGATAAACAGCTCAAGGCTATCCCAAGTTCACGCATTGCTGAGCTATATCCACAAGGTGGAGTATAGTCGCTAGCATCATTGCTTGAAAAAAATGCAGTCAGCTCTAAAATCAAAATGGTGCGCGTCTACAAAACCAGTGATGACATGCTCGCGGTTTCATACGACAATGATCCTGCGGTGCATTTGACAAAAGGTGTAACTGCGCTCATAAAAGCCTAGTTCCTGCCAGGTGCGGGTGTGTAGCTCAGTTGGTTAGAGCACTTCACTGATAATGAAGAGGTCACTGGTTCGAGTCCAGTCATACCCACCAGAATTCTGTTCTATTTGTTTATATTTTTTTGTTCCCCTTTTTATGATTTCTTCAACATTTAATTTTCCTGCAATTCGCAGCGAACTCCACACTTCCGGCGAAAACTCATATCGCATGGTGATTTCTCCATTGCTTCCTGGATTTGGACCTACTATTGGAAACTCATTGCGTCGCATCATGCTTTCATCATTGCCAGGATTTGCAGTGACCAAAGTACGAATCAACGATATTACTCACGAGTACCAAGCAGTCGACGGAGTGAAAGAAGATGCGCTTGACGTGCTTCTCAACCTGCGTATGCTTCGGGTGCGTATCGTAACTGATGCCGAGACAGAAACACTGGTTATCAAGTCCAAAAAGGGAGGAGTGATCACCGCTGCAAGTTTTGACAAAAATGGCGCTGTAGATATCGTCAACAAAGACTTGTATATTTGTACGCTTGCTCCCGGACACGAACTACACATTGAAGTAGAAATTTCTCGTGGATTTGGATATGTATCGTATGAAAAGCGTGATCTTCGTGGAAACACTGATCCAGTTGGAATGCTAGTAGATGCATCATTTTCACCCGTCAAAAACGTAGCACTCGATATCGAAAAGGTTCGCGTGGGAGACCAAACAAATTTTGATGCGATCAATATCTCATTTGATACTGACGGTACTGTCACCGGTGAAGAAATCGCCCAATACACTATTCACTTATGTGTCGATCTATTTCAAAAAATCGAGTCAAGTTTTGGAGCTGCGGTCGATGGAGCTGCAGCAATTGAGCAATCTCAAACTAGCGTAGCACTTCCTGCAACAGAGGACCTCAGTGAACTCGGAGCACGTACAGTCAAAGTTCTCGAGAAAAATGGTATCACTTCAGTCAAGGAGCTTATGGCAAAAAAAGGTGAAATTTCAGAGTTTCCAGGACTCGGTGACAAAACACTCAAAGCAATCCAAGCATTTATTGCTGAGCGCGAATAATCCACCTCTATGGATCTCAAACAGTTTTTTAATCCGCAATATTGGCTTGGCGGCATCTCTGAAAACTCGAGTGTGCCATATGATGCTCTCTCGATTGAAAATCCACTGTTTTGGGTGTTTATCAATACTGCTCTCTTTTTCTCAATTTTAGGATTTGGATTGATTATTTGGAACCAATTTTTGAAAAAGCCATATCAGAAAAAATTTATTGCACTCGTTTCATCAAACAGTGTGACAATTGGGCTCTTGCTCTTGCTGTGGTTTACGTGCCGCACGACCAATATTAGTTTTGTTGGATCGCGATTATTTTTACTGGGAATATTGATTTACTTTGTGGCGATATCTATGTATTTGGTGCGATACTATCTTGTATTTTACAAAGTGGAGGAAGCGTACGCACGACGCATGGCACAACACACTTATTAATCAAGACTACCTGCAAGGGTATTTTTTTTGAGTATTTTTACATCAGCAAGATATAGTATACCACCCGATACGATTACTGGATTGCAGTCGATACTGGTTGTCTGAGGGTGGTCAGCGAGATAAGTGGCAAAGTACGTAAGGAGCAAATGAAGATGTGTTACAGAGAAGCAGGTCGCGCCACGAAAACCATCGGCGAGCTGTCCAATCAAGCTATTTTGTGCAACTACTATAAAGTCAACAAGAGAAATATTAAGCGGAACTATTAGTGGTTCAGGCAACAAATTAGCATAGATGCCTCCAAGCCCAATCACTGCAAAGTCTCCTAGCGTTGTGTCGCGAATAATTCCTAAAAACAACTCGTGATCAATTGAGATTTGCTGCTCAACCGAAAACTCATAACTGTGGATAAACTGTGGATAACTTTCCTTAATAATATTGTTCAACTTGAGTTTTGCTGTGGATAAGTCAGCTTGAGTATGGAGATTTGTAAATACGACGTGAGTATCAGATTTATGGAGTAATACTGGAATTGTCAGCTTAAGTACTGCGGGAAATGTATCGGTTGTAGGGGTGTCAGCGGCTGAAAAAAATTGCTTCTTAGGATACGAAACACCTTTGAGTTTTAGATTGGAAACAATGTGGTAGACTTCTTCTTCGCTCAATTGGGTATCAGAAATAGGGGTGTTTGTATTGTGACTATCTGAAAAAGCAACAGGTGTAGGCGATGCCACAAGTAATGAGTCCAGTACTTTGATATTCGCAGTTCTCAGCGATGATTTTAGTAAGTTAACTTTATTGCCACCTGCGGTATAAAAAAAGAGATTTAGATAAGGAAACTCAGTTTTTGCCCGATTGCACAGTGCTAAAATGTCATCCGGCGTAGTCTGACCTTGCATAGTATAAATAATGAGGATTTGGGTAAAACCAGCCTGGTGTGCAGCTGTGATTGCGTTCCAATACGCCTCGCTATCGGCGTCACCACGTACATCCATCGGATTTTTAAAATATGGGGTGTGAGGAGAAAATGGTATGCCTTGTCCACTTAAAATATCTGTTGCTACCGTGCCGAGCCCTCCTGCATTGGTGATAATTGCGGTGTCGATTGATTTGAGCGTTTCATTTCGATTGTACTGACACACAGTCTCAAATGCTTGCTCGATACTCGATACCATGGTGATATGAGCCGCGCGGCAGACCGCCAAAAACAATCGCTCACTCGTCGCCATGGCTGCAGTATGAGAGGCAGCGGCGCTTTGTCCGGCACTACTCACTCCCCCTTTGAGTACGATCACTGAGATATTTTTGGTATGTAACTCGGAGCAAATCCGGATAAACCGCTGGCCATCGCTGATACTCTCGAGATACAAAAAAATAGTACGCGATTTTGATGTCTTGAGACTTTCCAGTAAATCACACTCAGTGAGACCTTGCTCATTACCTAGTGAAAAACAATACTCGATACCTAGGTTTTGCATTGCCAAATGCTGAGTCAGCGCCACAATAACAGCGCCAGATTGCGATAAAATCGAGATAGTGCCCGTGGAAAATGGCAGCTCGGCAAATGTTGCATTGAGGTTTTGGCTGCTCGAGATAAATCCAAGCGAATTTGGCCCAAGCACTGTCAGCGAGTGCGTCTCAATGAGTATAGTAAGTTCATCGGAGTAGCTACTATGCTCTTCAGCAAACCCAGCACTAATAATCACAAACTGCGTAATACCATGTATAATACACTCCTTTATCGCCTCAATTACTACTGGAGCTGGTACTGCAATGATTGCAAGCTCCACTTGTTCGGGTATTTGAGAAATATGCTCGAAACATCGGCGCGAAAACAATAATTGATGGTGGGGATTGATTAAAAAAACATGCTCGACACTGCTTTTGAGTGCATTTTGAGTAATTACTGCACCCGGACTGCCCGGAGTATCGCTCGCTCCGATGATTGCAATAGATGATATCTTGTCCCAGCGCATGTTTATATTTGTGATGTTATCAGTGTATTTTATATAGTATATTTTGTCACCTCTTGCCTAATTAAGGCTTGACAAAACCAATCAAATGTGCTTTTCTCACAAGTACATCCGAAAAAGGAAGGTTTTGTGTGCACTATGCACTCAAGTAAATTCCCTCCGAGGAAACTGGTTAACTCCATACCCCTACACTCAGGATTTGTATATTTTATTATGGCAATTTCACGCAATCAAAAAGTTGCGACTCTTTCTCGACTTCGAGAGACAGTTGCATCTCAGAAAGCGGTCGTATTGCTTACTACCAATGATTCAAAAGAATCGCTCAATGCAGGAAAAAATCAAGAGTTGCGTAAAATCGCCGCTCAATCAGGAATCAAGCTCGAGATTATCAAAAATACTCTTATCCCGCTGACATTTGCTGATACTAAAGATATTCCTACACTGTTTGGACAAACCTTTTTGGCTTATAAACACGACTGGCAAAACACTGATGAAGTAACAGTGCCAAAAGCAGTAGTGGAGATGATCAAAGAAGGATTTGCTGACTCAGTTGCGGTTCATGGATCGATAGTAAGTGGTGAATATTTTGATGCAGCAAAAACTGTTGCGTTATCTAAAACACCAAGCAAACTCGACTCACTTTCTATGCTCGCAGGACTCCTGCAGCAACTCGGCGGAGGCAAAATCGCAACGTTGGTACGCGAAGTACCCGCTTCCCTGGCTCGAAGTGTTCAAGCAGTAGCAGCCCAAAAATAACCTATCATTTATATTATGTCACAAGTAGATACAATCATCGAACAATTAAAATCGCTCTCTCTCATGGAAGCGTCTGAGCTCGTTAAAGCAATTGAGGAAACATTTGGTGTCAGCGCTGCTGCACCTGTAGCTACAGCTGCTCTAGCAGTCGGTGGTGCTGCCCCTGCAGCCGTTGAGGAAAAATCAGAATTTACCGTCAAAATCACTGCAACTGATGCAACCAAGAAAATCTCGGTCATCAAAGAAGTCAAAACACTCATGAACATTGGACTTGCAGATGCAAAAACCAAAGTTGAAGGAGGTGAGTTTGTCGTAGCAGAAAACGTCAAGAAAGACGATGCAAACAAAATGAAAGAAGCTCTTACTGCCGCTGGTGCAACCGTAGAGCTCGTATAACCTTAACTAAATCAATCTCCATTTATGAGTGCAGTGTCGCAAATTAGTCTGATGGATCTTTTCAAAGTAGGATCTCATCGTGGTAACAAGAAACAAAAGCTGAATCCAAAGCTTCGGACGTTTGTGTATGGTTCCAAACAAGGACTCTCACTCATAGATCTAGCGATGATGCAGGATTCACTGGCGAGAGTCGAGGAATTGCTGTACAATTTGGGTAAAACTCGCAAGCAAATATTGATTGTTGGTACTCAAAAGCACGTCCAAGGAAAAGTTCGTGAACTCGCGGCGGCCATGGGCGCTAAAGGCATGCCATTTATCAATCAACGCTGGCTCGGAGGTACGCTCACCAACTGGGCAACAGTCAAAAAAACACTTAAAACACTCGAGAAAAATGAAAAAATTCTCGAAAATGCTGAGTTTTTTGAGACATTATCGCGAAACGAGCAGTTGGGTATTACTCGCGAGACTGACAAGCTTCGCCAAATTTTTGGAGGACTCGTCGACTTGCGTAGCAATCGCCCTGGTGCTGTGCTAGTACTTGATGGTGAAAATAACCACGTTGCAATTCAGGAAGCAGATGTGATGGGAATTCCTACTATTTCACTGCTAAACACTGCTTCAGTGTCATTACCAAAAAAGCTCGACTACGCTATAGTGTGCAACAACAACTCCAAAAAACTCGTAGACTTGCTCTCCGAACGATTTGTAGAGGCGTACAATCGTGGGCTAGGTGATGCTGTTGAGGTGTCTCCAGCAGTACAACAAAATAATCAAGGTACTCCTGGTGCAAATCCTCGCCCATCCTACAATAATAATAACAATCAATTTAGAAGAAACTAATATATGGCTTGGCAAAAAAATAAAATCCTGTTGGTTTCCACCGAAATCGATCCGGTATCAGGAAAAAAAGTGTTTCATCGCTACGTTGTCCGTAAATCTAAGGGTAAAGGCAAAAATATCGGGCAACCGGTAAAATTAAAGCTTAAAAAATACAACCCTGCGTTAAAAAGACACGTTGAGTACACCGAAACTAAATACAAGTAATCCATCCTTCATGACCAAGATTAAAAAATTTAAGGCAAAGTCGCACAAGGGTACGGTCAAGCGCATCAAAATTACCAATGGAGGAAATCCTTACACTGGATCATTGATGATAGGACGTATCGGCGACAATCACCGCAATATCGGAAAATCCCGTTCCCGTTTGCTCAAAGCAAAACGAAGCACTAAGCTCAAAAAAATGTACAATAAATTAAGATCAGTCCTTTGATATGACACGTATAAAACGCAGCGTTGCTGCCAACAAACGAAAGAAAAACCTACTCAAACGAGCTAAGGGATTTTTGAACGGTGCCTCGACTCGATTTCGAGAAGCTAAAGAGCGCCTGCTTCGCGCAGAGCGTCACGCTTACGAAGGGCGAAAGCTACGCAAACGAGATTTTCGCTCCCTGTGGATAACTCGTATCAACGGTGCGCTCGATCAAATCGGCGAAACAATGAACTACTCTACGTTTATCAATTTACTCAAGAAAGCTGAGATAAACCTCAATCGAAAGTCAATTTCTGAGTTGGCGATTCGTGATATCGAAGAGTTCAAAAGCCTGGTTGCTAAAATCCAGATCAAGAAATAATAATCTAACGCGATTCAAAATTTGCCACCTTTAAGGTGCTTTTTTGTGGTTTAAAATTGCAGTATTAGTATGACTCTGTTGACAATGGCTTGAAAATAACCTAGTTACACAGTATGCAATCACTAATCCAAGCTCGTGAGCTCAAAAAAATGTTTGGTACACGGCAAAATCCGGTACACGCGCTCGGCCCGGTTGATTTTGATATTTCCAAGGGATCGTTTACCATCATCATAGGACGTTCTGGCTCTGGCAAATCAACTTTGCTCAACTTATTGTGCGGACTCGATACTCCAACAAGTGGCGAGTTGACGGTTGGGAGTGACTCGATTCATAAGTACAACCCCAACAAAATGGCGGCGTATCGTGCCAAAATCGGGATTGTATTTCAAGCATATCATCTTTTGCCAAACCTCAACGTCCGCGAAAACGTGCTTTTGGGTGCTTGGGCAGGAGATACCAAAGTTGATGAAAATCGAGCTGATGAACTGCTTAAAATGCTTGGTCTGGAGCATCGTCTCACTGCCAATGTCAAGACACTCTCTGGTGGCGAAAAACAGCGTGTGGCAATCGCTCGCTCGCTCCTCATCAACCCTGAAGTATTGTTTTGTGATGAGCCTACAGGTGCACTCGACTCCGAGAGTGAGCAACAAGTTATCAACATCCTTCTAGACCTGCATAAAAAAGGGCAAACTATCGTAATGGTGACCCACAATCCAGACTTTATCCCGCTCGCTGATCAAGTAATCCACCTCAAAGATGGAATTATAACCAAATAAATATTTTATGAAATCAACTGCGTTTGCAATCATTTTATCCCGCCAAATCAAGCAAAAATTGGCACGTTTTATATTGGCATCCTCGGGTATTGCCGTTGGTGTCTGGGCAATCACGCTCACCACGGGACTATCTCAAGGTGCGTCGTCAACACTTATCAATGCGATAAATACTCAACCTGCAGCACGTGAAGTCTCGATTAGTAAGCAAAAAGAGGCTAAAAAGGTAAATATATTTGATTTTGGCGCAAACTTGAACTTGGTATCGTTCAACGATAATGACCTCCAAAAACTGCAGCAAAAATACCCCGAGATTTCTGCCTATAATCCAAACAGCTCGATTGACCTTTCTATCTTACGACCAGACAAGACATTTGATTGTACAAAGGTTGCATTGCGCGGTGACAAGGCTGATATCCGTACCCCTGATCAAGTTTCAGCTGACATAACTGAATACGGCAAAAATTGCATTTCCACAGTTTCTGCGCATATTCGCGACGTCAACTTATTTATTAGTGGTAATAAATCTAAAATCGTTGGTGATATCACCACACTCAGTGATACCCAGGTGATTTCCTGTTTTTCGTGTCTTGGTGGTGAAATCAAAGATGCGTTTGGAGCTAAAGAACCCAAAGATCTTATCGGGAAACAAATTTCGGTCAGCTTGACGCGTGGACCGACTATGATTGAGCTTGGAAAAGGGGCTGAACTGCAAATTGGCGGAGGTGAGCAAGCATCAAAAGCGCTAAATAAAATTGAAGCCGAGTCAAATATTACCACCTCCAATGTTAAAATAATGACAATCGCTGCAGTGTACGATGATCGTGATGCTGGATTTTTTGGATCATTTAACACAAACTTTATTGTACCTACTACCGAGGTGAGCCGTGCGTTTACACTAGCAAATCCCGATAAAAATATCGCAAATTATGGGTATTTGGGATACACAGTGGCAATAAATTCAGTAAAAAATGTGGACCCATTTATCAAAAAAATTGAAGGAACGCAGTATATTGGGGCATCTGCTGTACTCAGTATTATTCAGGCGATTACGGCATTTTTTAACGGACTTACTGCTGTGTTTGCGGTATTTGGACTCATCGCCGTGATTGCATCACTTTTTGGTATTATTAATGTAATGCTTATTTCGGTACTGGAAAGGCAGAAGGAAATCGGGATACTCAAAGCGCTCGGGGCGACCAATAACTCTATATTTCGGCTCTTTTTTATCGAGTCAGCATTTTTGGGAGTGCTGGGATGGCTCACCGGAACACTGATTGCGGTGCTCACCGGGTATGGCATCTCAGCAATTGTCAATGTACTCTTGCGATCAAATCCAGATGTTGCTCAGACACTCTCCGGGTTTGGCGTGACCTCATTTGCGCCATATTTTCCTTGGTGGCTATTGCTTGGGACACTTGTGTTATCAGTATTGAGCACGACGATTTCTGGATTTGTTCCCTCGGCGCGCGCGGCACGGCAAAATCCAGCTGAAGTGATGCGATCTGAATGATAAAAAATCAGCATCGTGTTTTTATGCAGGCTGAACCTGCTTTTTTTAACGCTACGGTAATATAACAAAAAAAAGTATTGCGCAACTTTAATTTGTAAACTATAGTTTTATTTATTATAAAAATGGTTGGTATATGGTATCGAATAATCGGGATTATAGTTTCAATAACCGTAGTAATATCACTATGGTCTGGATTTTTTTTGGTCACGCCAACTCACGCTGCCAATTTATACTCACGCTCCATCACCGTCACCAATACCGGCACTTCAGTAACCAACTGGGCATTTAACTTTACTGTCAACACGCAAGCCCTGATTACTGCAGCGAAAATGCGTACGGATTGTGGTGATATTCGGGTAACTGATGCATCGTATTTCAGCTTACCGTATTGGGTAGACTCAGGGTGCAATACACCAACAACACTGATTTGGGTACGCGCGCTTGCGCTGCCGCTTGGTACAAGTACACTTAACTTTGAATATGGCGATCTGACGCTGACAACCCAGTCCAACGCTCCAGCCGTGATGGATAAATACGAAGACATGCAAACAGCGCCAAGTTGTGTTGTGACAGGAAATACCGCAAATACACTCTACGATAGCACTAACAAACGCCTTCAGCTAACTAGCGCCGCAGCATCACAGTCAGGAAGTTGTACCTATACACTCACCCCTAGCAATGGATTTTATGCCCGGTTCAATTTTCAAAGTGGGGGAGGAAATGGTGCAGATTCAATGTGGGTATTCGGATATAATGCTACTGGTCCCGGGGCGGCTGAAGATATGGTAGATGGAGGGTATCACTTTACTTTTGATGAATATCAAACCCGTAGCTGTTATACAAAATCAACTATTGATAATGGTGCCGGAATTAGTTGTTCTACACAAACTACCATAGCCAACAACGCTGTCCACAAAGGCGAGATCTATTTTAGTGGATTAAATGGTATAATTTTATATGATGGCGTGCAAATTATCAATGCAAATGACTCAATTGCAAATTCCAAAACCGGAACTAAGTTTGGATTCGCTGCACGAACTGGCGGACAATTTAATAACCACTTTATCTTATTGTCGTCATTTACTCGCTATACGCCGACCATAACTGCTGTCGTTGGTGCAGAGGCAGCCATAAACTTTACACTGTCTCTGGCGATTAAAGACGTCTCGGATACTGCATTTGTCAATAGCTGCGATCTAGGAAATGCATCGGTAACTGCACTCTCACAATGTGCATATCGCCTCAAAATCGGAACTAATATCGCCAATGGTTATTTGGTGTTCGTACAAACGAGTGGAAATTTAGCAAATGGGGTTAAGTTTATAACAAACGCTGCTGGAGGTACTGGTGGTACGGGTGGTACCTTAATCAATGCCACAACAACCGGTGCTGAGGGTTACGGAGTGCTGATCACGCCAGGATCGCTCACGGAGGGCGGTACGTTTACCCGCCCTGTTGCCTACAATGCAGGTGCAGTAAACTCCACTACGTTTACACCCACGATCCCAACGCTCATACTTACGGCTACCAGTGCAAATTATCCCTCGACTGGATCTGATCTGGTATACAGTGTATTGGTGACGCATAATCTCAATATTTCACAGGGTACAGTCGGCGGATCGTATGCTCAGTCAATAACGTATACGGTAGTGCCAAATTTTTAGCGAGGTTTGACAAAATGCACTCAAGGGTGTATACATGCAGGAACAGTCTTGCAAGGACTGTATTTATTTATCGCGGGATTGAGTAATTGGCAGCTCACTTGGCTCATAACCAAGGTGTCCTGGTTCGAATCCAGGTCCCGCCACCAAAAAGCCCCTTCAAAACCACTTCGCATAGGCAAAGCCTACACTCGCGCTTTTGTGGGGACCCCGAAAAGAGTACAAATTCAGTGCAGGTGCATAAACATTGTGGAATCGTAGCTCAGCTGGTTAGAGCGCTGCCCTGTCACGGCAGAGGTCGCGGGTTCGATTCCCGTCGGTTCCGCCACAAAACCCATTTTATTTCTCAAAAAGTTGAGAGCCAATTATCATCTAATAAGGTGATTTTTTGGTGCCAAAATTAATTTATTTTAATAATATCATCCAAGTGCTGAATGCCCTGATCAAGCTTGAGGAAGATAAGTATGGTTTATTTAAAGATGGCAGGATGCCAGATAGCGACCTTCCATACAATGACGAAAAATTATAGCCTTTTATACCCCTCCCACCAGCTGTCAAACGTGCCCTGCTCGATTTTTGTGCGGATTTTGTGCATCAGTCGATAGTAAAAATCTAGGTTTTGTAGTGTTGCCAGGCGCATGCCGAGCAATTCTTTGGCGCGCAGTAGATGTCGCAAATACGCCTTAGAATACAATCGGAGTTCCGGGATGGCTGAGGCTGCATTGATAGGGGAAAAATCGAACTCGTAGCGTTTGGCAGTGATCTGCACCTCTTCATAACTAGTGTCATCGAGTTCAAAGATGAGTGATCCGTGACGGGCGTTTCTAGTCGGGTAGACACAATCAAACAAGTCAATGCCACGAGCCACCATTTGCACGATATCTTTAGGTGTG
>JAYUUP010000040.1:0-4512 GCA_043754825.1 bacterium
TGCATAATATGTTTATTTATCTAGCTACAAATTTTTCTTTCTGAATATCTACCTGCACTATCTGAGTGTTTTTTAGATTTGTAATTCTCATGCACCACTGCGATGATGGATTGTTAAATCCACATTCTGATTTTGTATCGATATATAAACCTTCATTAGTTTTAAGTGTTGCTAATAAGCTAACTTTGTTATCATCATTCATATTTGTTTTAGCCAAAACATTTGTAATTTCAGTAATTACATTTGAGATATTACCGCCTCTCACATATGTTATTTTATATCCATTGGAAGAATTTATAATTTGTATATCCTTGTTTTCGACTGATGATGAAACAACACTAGACAGCCCAGTGCGGAACAAAGTGTTGCTTGAATTATTGTTGTTTTGATTACCAGATTTATTTTGTAAATTTACAAATACCCCCACTCCTACAGTGAATAATATAATGATTAAGGCAATAACTACATTTTTTGTTGGGTAAGTCATAAATCAATAGTGATTGAAATATAATATTTGTCAATTTAAACATAATTAACATTACATTAAATTTTGCTAGAACATAATTTAGCGAGTTTTTTACAAACTGTAATAATATCTTTGACTTATAAAAAAATAAAAACCAAACCAGGTCTTTGCGGACGTAGGAAAGGTGCTGCAATTAAACACTGTCGTATAAGGAACTTAGCGTCAAATTTAAACCTGAATGTGTTTGCCAAATAATCACACATAAGTTAATTCATTATTATGACTCTCACTTTTTCTGATTACCAAGCCTGGGCTAAAACTATTGCTATCTATCCGGTGATCAGCCATCCGGTCATCTACCCTACCCTGGGACTCAGTGACGAAGCAGGTGAAGTCAGCGGCAAAATCAAAAAAATATTTAGAGATAAAGGTGGTACTTTTGCGCCTGAGGATATTGTTGACATCAAAAAAGAACTCGGCGATGTACTGTGGTATCTCTCACAAATCGCCACTGAACTAGATATCTCACTCGAAGAAGTCGCTCTGGTGAACAAAGCTAAGCTAGAGTCACGCAAGGACCGCGGCGTTCTTCAGGGTAGTGGCGATAATCGATAATATGCGAACTTGTCATTTTGAATTTTATATGTTATAAATATGTTATTCTTTGCAGAAAATGCATGGGGTAACTAGGAGAAAAATAATGCACCTAAAACGCGTAGATGAAGTTCCTACTGATGTTCACTTTCAAATTCTTTCGGGCTGCACTTTTTCAGAAGTTGAAGAACAGGATTTTTCCAAATGCGAGTTTTTACATATTGGTCATCAAGGTATTAAAATTGAGAGTGTTACATACATTCTCAATAATGCGCCAAAACTAAAAACGATTAGACTTTCTTACAATGCAATATTTAATTCAGAAATTAAAAAATTGTGTTTGTCACATGAAGTTCAGGTTGTAGTTGGTAGATACCGTGGCATTGTTGGCAAACGTTACCAATCGCTCAAACCACAATATACCAATATTCGCAGTCAACTTTTAGCAAATAAGGATGCACGTTTTTTGATTCAGCATTTAATGGAATCAGGCAATTTATGGTGTACATATACTTGGCTATATTTAGTTTTAGATGAGAATACTAATCTTGATAAAGGACCTTCTGCACAACAAGTATTTGAGATATGCGGTCAAGGTTCTAAAGGGATACTGCCATATATTTTAGCAGTTGCCAAATTTACCCTGCCTTTTTATGATGTGGCTTCGTTTACTACACGAGGTGAGCTCAAGGAAGTTAATAGAATGGTAAAAACTCTACAAGAAAATCATCTTAAAATGATTACAGTCGAGAAGTTACAAGCAAGAATAAAAGCTTGGGAGGAGCAATTTAGTCGTGATTTTAATCATCAGTTACTGAGTGATCCAAAAGCTAGTTTAAAGTTGTTGAAGTTCAAGCTTTTTCTTAAAAGGTATGGTGAAAGAATTACTGAGAGACAAAATATTATTATCTATCTTAAGTACATGCTAGGATTTTCTAAAAGTAAAATAGCGGAGTATTTTGGAATATCCGAAATCACAGTTTCTCAAATAGAAAATAAGGCAATCCGAAAGTTAAGATACTTCCACTCACGAAGATTAGGGTATTTCTGAGCGCAATGTTTATAACAACCAGTTAGTAGATATCTATATCGAACACTGGTTTTTTCATGCCTACTTCCCAATCACAAACTCTACCACGTCGCCGTCTTTCATCTCGTATTCTTTGCCTTCTTGGCGCATCTTTCCTTTTTCAATCGCGCCTTTGCGTCCACCCAAACTTACAAAATCTTCAAACCCGATAATCTCACTCTTGATGTATTTTTTCTCAAAATCAGTGTGTATTACTCCCGCGCATTGTGGCGCTTTCCACCCTTTTTCAAACGTCCAGGCTCGCGCCTCCTTGACGCCAGCGGTAAAGTACGTCGCGAGGCCCAGCTTGTCAAAACATGCCCGGATCAACCGATCGAGCCCTGATTCTGCCGGCGCACCAAATTCCTCTCGATCCACTACCGTCATATCCACCACATCACTCTCAAGCAAAATATCCAGGTCAAAATCTGAGGAGTACTCCACATTGGTTCCGCCGTGATTTATATTGCCGAGTTTGAGGATTTGCTTGTCGCTCAGTAGATTTAGTGATTTTCGCCAGTGAGCAATTTCTGGGTCTTGTGTGATAATCTCGCGCGCGGGATGCAGCTTGGAGAGATGTGCCAAAATTTCGGAGGCAAGCGCCATTTTTTCAGCGGCTTTCGGGTCTTTTTTGGCTTCTTTTTCTAGTTTTACTAGTGCTGATTGCATCATTTTTTCATCCGCCAATATCAACTCTGCTAGCAGTATTTCCTCATCGTCAGCCGGGTGCACCCGATTTTCTACATGGATGATAGTTTGGTTTTCAAAACACCGTACCACCAAGAGTATGAGATCGACTTCTTTTATATGTGACAAAAATTGATTGCCAAGACCCTCACCTTTGTGCGCATTTTTGATAAGCCCAGCGATATCTCGAAATTCAATTGCCGCGTATATCTCGCGCTCTGCTGAAACCAAATCTGACAATTGTTTGACACGAACATCGGGCACCTCTACAATCCCGTCATTTGGGTCGATAGTGGTAAACGGAAAGTTTTCAGCAGGTACCGAGCGTTTGGTGAGCAAGTTAAAAAGGGTGGATTTGCCAGCGTTTGGCAGTCCGACGAGTCCGACAGAAAGCATAATACTGTTGAGTCAATCGTATTTTTTTAAAATTAGCAAGTCTTGCCAACCGGTATTTTATGTGCTAGATATGATACACCAATGCACTCAATTTGCTGTGGTAAGGAGGTGATATATGAATTATGACGAAATTATCATTGTTGAATTTTTTGAGTCCACTCCACCTCTCAGAAAACCATTTAGAATAGTGATTCGCAGTTCCGACGGCAAGGTCAGCGAAGATCTCGGTTTTTATGAGACAATAGGTAGGGCAACTCAAGTAGCTGTAAGAAACCGCGGATACCGCAAAGTGTGGCAAACTGATGCAGTTAAAGCACTCATCCCTAAAGAAACCTCCAAATAAATACACACACTCCCCACCTGGTTTTCAAGCCAGGTACTTTTTTTGCATCTAATTCACGATACTGCAATTTGTGAACTATTTAGAATAAAAAAGTAGTTGCCAAAAACAATTTATCAGTATATACTCGAGACACTAACACCATATTTATGATTTTTGACTCCGACAAATTTCGACGTAACGTCGCCAACCACATTTATCCTACTCGTCGTAACACAGGTCCAGGTTTTGGATCAGCGCTATTTGCTGCTACAATCGGTGCTGTTGCTGCATTTTTCTTGTCACCTAAAAATGGTAAAGAAAACCAAGAAATGGTAAAAGAAAAGGCCCGTAACTACTTGGATAGCGCTAAAAAAATTGAAGGTCAAGCGGAAGAAAAATTTCAGACCGTTAAGGAGGATTTTACTGCAAAAGTTGAAGATATTCGCAATGGAGTTTCTGAAAAAACTCGTACTACTGCAGATACCATCAAAGACAAGTTTAACCAAGTTAAAGAAAAAGTCGCATCACGATTTGAAGATGCTGCTGAAAATCTCAAAAATAAAGAGGTTCGCCTCGAATCTGACGCCAGTGATCGGCTCGGACGAGATGTAAAATAATCATTTTTTCACACATATCTGACCGCCTCGTGCGGCATTTTTTGTCGTCTTTCTGGACAAGATCTTGCAAGTAAAAAAAACTCATTATATTATGAAAACTGAGTGGAATCTGGACAGTATTTACGACAAATTTGACTCGGCTCTGATCATACATGACTTGATTACGCTGCATACTGACTGTACGCACTTTGCATCACAGTATGCTGGTACAATACAGCGGATGACTCCAGATGATTGGAATACTTATTTTGCTCGCGAGGAACAGCTCGATACCCGCATTGCTCAAATAGCAATTTATCTCAATTTATTGGTGGCTAAACACTCACAAAATGCAGACTACCTTCAGATGTCACAAAAGTTT
>JAYUUP010000041.1:0-4499 GCA_043754825.1 bacterium
TAGCATCTTCATCAGCCAGGAGTAGGGTTTTGAGATTGCAACCAGTAGCAAATTTTTCGTGGGCTGTTACGCTGTCTTTAGAGATACCAATGACTTGAATACCAAGCTTTTCAAAATCAACGATGCGGTCGCTAAACTCTTTGTTTTCGATCGTGCAGCCAGGAGTATTATCTTTTGGATAGGCAAACAATAGTACTTTTTTTGGTGCAAAACTGGCCAGTGTGTAAGATTTTCCATCTTGTGCCGGGAGAGAAAATAATAGAATATTCATGTTAAAAATCTAACGCCAAAACCGTGGGTTGTCAAAAATCGATACCTGATGTACACCTCAGTTACTATGTCCCAGGCTATTTTGAAAGTACACCGCGGTTTTCACAATATGCGTGTGGATCAACTACTCAAAGTTTGGCGAAATCTCAGCGCGCGAGAAGTCAAACAAATGCTCGACTCAAAATCAGTGAGTGTCAACAATCAACGAGTTTGGATGTCAAAATTTACGGTAAAGCTTGGTGACACGGTGGTTGTCAATCTTAACCCAGCGCCTATTGTCAAAAAAATAATTAGCCTCAAGCCACGGATTATTTTTGAAAACGATGAGTTTTTGATAGTCGATAAACCGGCTGGGCTTAGTGTGGAAAATAAAAACCATCTTGACTCACCACTGATTGATGCGCTTATCCGGATAGATGGCAAAAAATACAGCTATAATACGGTTATACTCGTGCATCGACTTGATAAAGATACTCGTGGAGTCATGATTTTGGCACGAAACGATACCTCAGCAGCCTCTTTTGAGCAAATGTTTAAAGAGAGAACTGTACACAAAACCTATGAAGCGCGTACCAATAGCACTCCCAAAACGCCTGCTGGTGTGATAGATCGTGATATCGAACGCGATTGGAAAGAAAAAAACAAAGTTCGAGTGCTGCCAAAAGGAAAGGGTAAAGATGCCAAAACGCAATACAAAGTGATATCATTTGATGAGAAAAAAAATATTTCGGTGATTGAGTGTCAACCGCTCACCGGGCGTATGCACCAGATTAGAGCTCATTTGGCGAGCATTGGTTGTCCGATTATCGGTGATAAAATTTATAATCCAAAGCCTGGGGTTGGAAAACTGCAACTGGTGGCAAAACAGATTGCGTTTGAGTATAAAAAAGAGAAGTTTGATTTTGGGTTGTAGGATTTGAAAAAGTGTGCTAGTCTACATATCTTGTCGCAGGTCGGTGGGGAGGTTTCATGAAAAAAATAGGCATACAGCCGCCAAGTATCTCAAGCCAACTGTTAGATATATTGAGCATTTTGTTGCGCAATATTCGTCGCAGGCTACACTTAAAAAAATCTCGCAGAAATTTGATACAAAGTGCGCTTGGATCATCGGTGAGATTGCCGATAAACACCATGCTTTTTGATTTAGATGATACGCTGCATCCCGTGGGAGGCTTTCGTTTTGTAATGAGTCTGATTATCAATTTTCTCAAAGAGGTCTTGTTTCCCGATAGTTTTCAAGCAAGATATCCACAGCTATCACCGTTGAAACTCAATACACAGCAAGAAAAAATAGTGCAGTTGTTGATGAAAAAATGGAGTCATGCTTGGAATAAAGTAATCGAGGCAGTTCCTGGTGATCACTGGCTGTTGTGGCATATTATGGAAAACTGGTCGCGGACTCGTGTCAATCATGCATTGCACAGTGAAGCGGTCTGGTCGGTATGGCTAGATCAGAGCACTATCGAAGTACTCAAAGATCTTAAATCACGAGGTATTCGATTGTTTATACTTTCAAATACACCCTTGACCGCTCGCAAAACAGCACTCGAGTTGTTTCTCAAGTCTCAAAATCTGGAAAATCTTTTTGAAGGTATCTACGATGTGGCGACGATTACTCAAATTGCCCGCGAAAAGTATGGCTGGAGTTCACGAATTCCACTGAAAAAACCGCACCCACTTACCTATCAAATAGTGAGTGATCTCCACGATATCGAACCGTCGCGGTGCGCGAGTGTTGATGATGCGTTTAAAAATATTGTATCATCGCAAATATTTGGGTTTCAAACCGCATTTGCTGATCCTGTCGCTGGATACATTGCAAATATAACACTTATCAAATTTATCTTAGAAAATTATCCGATTACTACATCCGCCCCCTAAAGGCGGTTTTTTTTGGTTAAAAATCACGTTTTGCCGAGTGAGATGCTAGGTGATACCGAGCAAGTGCTTCCTCTCTTGCTTTTTTATGCTCAACTAATGGCGGTTTGGTGCTGTCATACTCAGCGGGAAGCCATGTTTTTTGATAAGCACCTTGCGCGTCATAATTTTCGGCTTGCAAGTATGGGTTGAAAATCCTAATAGGTTTTGGATCTGCACCTACGCTGGCTGCCCATTGCCATCCGCCATTGTTTGATGCTTCATCCAAATCGAGCAACACTGCCCGAAAGTAATCCTGCCCCCAACGCCAGTCAACTCCGAGGTTTTTGGTGAGTATTGAGGCGACCATCATGCGCGAGCGATTGTGCATCCAGGAAATACTGGCAATTTGGTGCATCGCCGCGTCCACTGCTGGATATCCAGTCTCGCCCTTTATCCACGCCAAAAATCGTGATTGTGCTTGCTCATTTTGTACCCAGTCAATCGTATCTCGATACTTGGGTTGAAACTCCTCATACAGTACACTCGGGTGATGCAGCAAAATATATCGATAAAACTCCCGCCAAATCAACTCACTCAGATAATGAGTAAAACCTTCGATACCGCGGGTTGGTGGCGGATTATGGACGTCGATGTGGTAATGTTGGACGATCAACTCCTTGAGAAACCGCGTACTCACCAGTCCCCATTTGAGGGCGGGGCTCATCCGGCTTGTCCTGCCTCTAAGCAACTGTCCTTTGTGCGTTGTTTCCTGGGTATCATTTCCGAGATCATCACGATCTTGCTTGTACGAGTCCATATGTCCCAAGTCAAGATATGCCTGAAAGTGTGCAACAGCATCGTTTTCTGTGCTATACCACTCATCAATATTATTTTTTTCACCGATAATCTGATCGAGGTCAATGATAGTATTTCCCACCTCAAACTGCCACGGCGCCTCAATTTTAGTGTAAATTTGGTCAGTAAGTTGTTGAATATCTAGTTTTTTAGACAATAGTTCTAAGCTGTTTTTGGGATCAAGTACTGAGCTGATTATTTTTGTAATATCAGAAGGTAGTGGTTTAATGTGTGCAATATCAGCCCTAGCATAAATTTTTGCTTGTAAAAAGTCACTCCATACGGCGTTTTTAAATGGCGTAAATACACTATATATATTGCCAGAACTCGCTGCACGCACATCCGACGGCGCAGTGAGCTGATCAGTAAATGAGTGAAAATGCACATCACCAACCATTTCTTTTATTTCTGAGTCTCGGGCGATTGAATAAGGTTCGATGTCATCATTTGAAAAAATATCTAGTTCAAATTGTTGTTGAAGTTGCGAAAATATAACTTTTGGAGTTCCAAATGCGATTTCAAAATCCACAAATTGATCAGTAAATTGAGCGAGAACTTTGGCGAGATATTGACGGCGTGGCTTACCAATAATCGGATGGCGCGAGTGTTCTAAGATAGCCTGATCCAACACAAACATCGGTAACAGCGCAATATTATTTTTAGCACAAAATTCAATGGCATGAGTCAAGGCAGGGTTATCAATCAGGCGAAAATCACGGCGTATCCAGTAAATTGCTAACTTTAATTTCATGTTATTAGCAAATGTGAATTGCTCGATATTGTCCAGCCAAACATCATTGGACAATGCTATTTTTTTGTGCTATACCTTGATTTCGCTAATATCAGACGATATTGGTAAAGGAGAAAAAATGTTGAAAAACTGGCTATCAGCTATACTGGTGGTTTTTTTACTGTTTGGAATTGTTGGATGTTCTCGGGATACACTCGTAGATCAGCCACAGTTAGCCCCAAAGTCAGATAGTATTTTGGTTAAAACCCAGGATGCAACTATCGCTCAACCTGCAGCAGGTACTCTTTCACTCACTGATGGACGCGCCAGCTCAGTATCTACGAGTGACCAGCATAACACCTCTACAAACGTCACGGTAGTTTACAACTCTGCCGGCGGACAAGACGTAGAGGTCAACGGTGTCCGGGTCAAAGCACCTAGCTCTGGTTCTGGCTCAGGATACTCAGGTGGTAGTGGATCTGGCAGTTCTGGTAGTGGTTCAAGCTCTAGCTTCGGCGCCAGTTATAATCCCTATGCTTCAGGGTCAGATTCTGGGTCAGGTGCATCTTTTGGTGCTCGCTATCCGGGTGGATCTGCTAGTAAAATCGGGCTCAGTGAGTTTTGTCAAACTTCCGAGTTTCGTGCTATGCTCGCCGATGATGTGTTTGGTGGTTGTGCAAAATCAGCACTCTCAAAAGTAGCCGACGTTAAAACGACAGAAGCCAAAAATGACCCTTCGATACTCGAGCAGCTGGTACTCAAGCAGTTTGCACTCATCGAAAAG
>JAYUUP010000042.1:0-4492 GCA_043754825.1 bacterium
AGTCGAGTACGTGCCACATACCGCAACACAGGTTCCATTGATGCGTTCTTGACCAGATGGGCAGGCATTTTGGGTACAAGTATCTTGGAAGCTGTTGGCAGTATAACCACTGGCACAAAGGTTGCAGCCAGAGTACGTACCTGTTCCGGCGATACCAGTACCAGTAAGTGCGGTAGCTCCTGGTGTTCCTACTTCAGCTGATGGACAGAGATAGGGCAGACATTGACCCCCAATGAGATTGTAATCACAAGTCACTGGAATAGGGTTGACCGTAATAGTGATGCTCGATGATCCAATGTTTTGATTTGGACTATTGTCTTTGACTTGGTAGCTGACAGTAAATATGGTAGCATTTGCAACGGTTGCAGGTGGAGTATAGTTGACCGCTCCATCTGGAAATACCGTAAGTGTACCCACTGCATTTGCGGGAATTAGTCCTACCACAAACGAGTTGAGATTTATACCTGAGGCGTCAGTAGCAATGAGCCGATCGACTCGAACTGATTGTCCTGCAGTTACTGTATAGGAAAGAGCAGATGCACTCGGTGGAGTGGTGTCGGGTGGGTTTTGACATGTGCCACCGATGAGTTGCTGAGTTCCTGAACACTGATTGCAACCTCCAAATGGATTGTTTGCACCATTGTTACAAGTACAGTTTGGATAGGCTCCTGCGCTTGGTGGATAAGTGCCTGAGCAAGTAGCACTAGGAGGCGCCTGACAAATACCGCCTTGATTGGTATCACCTGATGTGCAGCATTGTCCATTGACGGGAGCTGATCCACGATTTCCACAGGTTGGCTGATTGTTGCAGCTTGGAGGGTTTGTGGCACCATTGGTACAATTAGCAACACAATTACCATTTACTAAAGTAAAGCCTGCATTACAAATATTACACGCTGATGGGTTTGTGGCACCATTGGTACAAGTCGCACCAGCTACACAATTTCCACTAGAACAAACATTTGTCCCTGCACAACTGCCGTGGCTTATTCCGCAATTATCAGTGCCACACTGGATACCGGTAGTCACAGTACAAGTTCTTGCAACACACACTCGTGAATTTGGATCGCACTGTTGACTCGCAGTACAATCGGCATCATTGGTACACTGAGTGCCCCGAGCAACACACACTCGTGAATTTGGATCGCACAGTTGACTGGCAATACAATCTGCATCATTGGTACATTGTGTACCAGCAATACACGAGGTTCCGTTAAATGTTGATCCTATTGGGCATTGATTGCACGTTGGTGGATTATTGGCCCCATTGCTACAGGTAGATCCACTAATACAGGTACCGTTTGAACACGTCAATCCAGTCGTACAATTACCGTGATTTGTTCCGCAGTTATCAGTACCACACTGTATTCCAGTGTTTACGGCACACCCAATTACACAGACGTGCGTGCCTGGGTCACAAATTTTGTTTGCTGGACAGTCAGCATTGTTGCTACATGATGTACTATTAGTAACACACGAGGTTCCATTAAATGTTGATCCTACTGGGCATTGATTGCATGTAGGTGGATTATTGGCCCCATTGCTACAGGTAGGTCCCGCTATACACGTGAAGGTACTAGGGCTACAAACCTGACTAACAGGACAATCCGCATCATTACTACACTGAATTGCACGCACAGTTATGCCCTCAATGCTTTTATTATTCAACACTTTTGAACTTTGCTGACTAACAATACTTAAAAATCCCACTGCTGCAACCAATACTATCATGGACAATACCACTGCATTGGCTGGACGTGCAATCCACTTGGTCAATTTGGCGAGATTTTGCACTATCAGCTGGTGTGTTTGCAGTTTTTCTATTTGCTTTTCCAATTTTTTAAGTTTGAGATCAGTCATAAATATATTTGTTTTCGTATTAAATTATTCGTTTTTATCTATCCATGCTTTGCGACCATTGTTGTTGGTATCGTTGACTTTTCCTTCCATTTGGTCCGGTCGACCGTCGGCATCACTGTCAGCATCTAAACAATTTGGTGTACCATCGCCATCGGTATCTTGGCTAGTCTCGATATAGTTTGGCATGCCATCATTGTCAGCATCACCTGCAGGAGCACCACACTTTTGTTGGTCAATCGCGGTATAGTACTGATAATTTACTGCTTTGGCTTGCTCAGTTTTTTGAGTTGCTGGTGCAAAAAATATACTTGCTAACATCGGTATGGTGTATAGTGCGACAATCAGCGCAGCCCCAACTCCATAAAGTGACAATCGCTTTTTTTGACTGCTTTGAAGTAAAAGCTGAGGTTTTTGGTATATTTTGGCAGACTCGAGAGCTAATTTTTGCTCTTTTTTTGTACTGCGCAAACCTTTATTTTGTGTAGGCATGGCTTTGTTTTTGTTTTTTAACTGTCATATTATACTGTACATATTGATAATAAGCAAATAAAACTGCACATTAAATGATTGACTATACGCTTGATATATGTTATTAACAAATATGAAAGTTGGCACCAAGCCCTCTCAATGTGACAAGGAGAAAATATGAAAAAGATCGTTTGGATTGCTGCAACAGTTGGTATGTTACTAAGTGCTTGCAATACGCAAACGCCCGTACAAACCACCTCGCCAATCGAGCAGCCACCGATATCTATCGAACCAGCGCTCCCTATTATTCCGACTCCGACTCCAGTTCCGACTCCAGTCCAAAATCCATATGCAGGGTTTGCAACTCGTGGTCCAGCATTTTTTGAAACTATGCCGGTCACTGGTAAGACAGCGTGGGAAAATAAAAGCTGCGATCAACTCGGTATCCGCGAGCAAATGAAAGCGATGGACTTCAATGCATCTCTGCAAGTCGTTGCCTCGTATCGTGGCAAACTTCAGTTGTATTGCTCGTTTGGATATGCTGATCCAGCTACCAATTTGCCAGCCACTATACAAAATACCTATGGTATTGATTCGGTGTCAAAGCTAATCACTCGCTATCTGGTATTACAAGCAGTCGAAGAAAATAAACTAAACCTCAACGACCCACTCAACACTGTTATTGCGTACTTTAAACCAAATCTTGGTACGTTTAATCAGCCCACAGTGCTCGACGCTCTGAGACACAGAATTGGCTACGGTGCTGACACTGAGGCGACTAGGTATATCAATAACTATATGCCATTTGCGTCTATGCCCTATGGTACTAAAACTGGCTATGACGGTGACCAAAACTCCGTCGAAGGTCAGATTTGGTATTATAATACGGTTCCGCTTACCTACAATCCTGGCACGCAAAACGTATACTCAAACGCTGGTTATGTGATTTTGTCTGCAGCTCTTGAACAAGTGTATAACAAAAGCTATATGCAGATTTTGCAGGAAAAGTTTATGTCAAAACTTGGTATCACTCGTATCTGGAATGATGGAGACACTCAAATTATTCCCGATAGAGTCTGGCGATACAAAGACAATGGTGAACAACGTACTGACCGCAATACTCCTGCCGCAACCGGAGCAAGTGGTTTAGTTGCGTCACCACTGAGTATCCTTAAATTGGTCGAGGCTTTTGACTATTATGAAGGCGGAAAAAACTCACCGATCATTACCACCTCTGCGTACACCAATTATATCAATTCCTACTCAAATGAATTACATATTGGAGGAACAAAGTGGTATGGACATGGTGGTACCCATGGTATTGGATCGATGTCTTTGGCAGTGTCTAACCCGGATGGACTGAGCGTCTTTATAACAGGAAATACTGGTATAGCGCCAGGAAAACCTGATTTTATGAAGATTGCAGATTTAATTTCGCAATTCTCGTTTTCTCAAACCGATCTCTGGCCTCAGGTCGCCGGCAATTATTAACCTCATCCTTTCACAAAAATACACCCTTTTCATCGAGGGTGTATTTCTTTGTCTCATGGTATTTTTACACTGGCATCATTTCGTCACTCACGGGTTTTTTGTGTGGGATGGGTAGGATTGCACGCACTATTTCTTCGTATTCTTCGTATTCGATTGTTTCGCGTTCCAGCAGTGCATTAGCGATAGCATTGAGGGTCTTTTTGTTTGTTTTGATGAGGTGTTCGGTGCGGTTGTAGGCATCTGAGAGTAATTTTTTGATTTGCTCATCAATCATGCGGTTTGACTCTTGTGAAAACATCTGGCTGGACTCGTACATCTGCCCATCAGGGGTGCTGCGTGACTCCGAAAAGTTGATTGGTCCGAGCTCACTCATACCGTACTTGGTGACCATAGCTCGTGCAAGATCAGTCGCGCGCTCAAGGTCGTTTGATGGGCCGGTCGACACTTCACCAAAGTAGAGTTGCTCTACCACATATCCACCATATAGCACGCTCATCTCCGCCGTAAATTTACTTTTTTTGATCGTCATTGGATCGTTTTCTCCTCGATCAGTAAATGTATACCCACCAGCACGTCCTCGAGGGATAATCGTGATTTTTTGGACTTGATCTGCCTCCGGGATCAGACTGGCGATGAGTGCGTGTCCTGCTTCATGATAGGCAGTGAGTCGCTT
>JAYUUP010000043.1:0-13521 GCA_043754825.1 bacterium
CGCGCGGTACTTTGCTGATATCGAGTCGGTGCGTGCACTGGTGCTGCTCGGCAACAATGTCTGGATCGGAACACTCGTTGGATTTGTATTGGCTGCCCTGCTCCAGTCGAGTAGCATCGTGACGTTTTTGGTGATAATATTTGTCGGATCAAACCTTATGGGCGTGGATCAATCTCTCGGCCTGCTTATCGGGGCAAATGTCGGCACTGCAATCACGGCAATCATCGCCTCACTGACGCTTTCGCACAATGCTCAGCGCGCTGCTATCGCCCACTTTGTCTTCAACGCACTTGGGCTGGTGATCACCCTGCCAATCATCGGATTTTGGAAATGGACACTCCCCTATCTCGGCACTGCTCCAGTACAACAAATTATCAACTGGAATATTTTATTTAATGTCACCTGCGCGGTACTGGCGGTGACTTTTTTCAATTATTTTGTACGGTTAGTACACTTTGTAGATCGTAAAATTCCTCGGGTCAAAATTGACGAAAATTTGTAGTATTTTTTTCGAAAAGTCTAGGATATGTGATGGGTGTAAGCTTTTGACATCTGCATTTTTCTGTGCTACCAACACTATAAATATGCATGCAAAAAACAACGAATTGATGCTGAAAATTACTCGGGTTTGGCAGGTATGAAGACTGTCTCCGAACTGATTGTACTGGCAGCCAATACTGAAAACACCCCCGAACTCGTAGATTTTTGGGTGTCTCGATATCAGTATTTACTCACCAACCCTCAGTTTTTTCGTCTCCACGCCAACACAATTAATGCCGCTGAACAACGCAATATCTCAACTCCTGTCACCCCTGTCGGCGAAATTTTTCTCAACGCACATTTTAATGTCGATACTCGTCAATTTTCGATAGCCCCGCTTCAGGAAATTATTTTTACGGCGATACGGTTTTTAGATGCGCTCATCGAAGTATTTGATTTTGATGCTGATACGCGTATTCGGATGCAGAAATACCGAAAACTCGGCCTTGGCATCGCCCAGATCGGTGAATTTTTGGATGAGTTTGCCCCCGAAAATCCCCAGACACTGATCGACGATATCGGCAACTTTTTCTCCAATTTTGCCTATCGCGCTAGTGAAAATTTAGCAGAGGAAAAAGGCGAATGCGAAGATTGGGACACCTTGAAAAAAATGATTCGAGCGCGATCTTTTGAAAAGTGGATCAACACAGAAAATGGTAGTGTCTATGACGGATTGTATATCGCTGCACATCGCACCGCTCAGGATATTGTCTCTTCACCTTTTGAAATTATCGGACGCCGAAATAGTCATTTGCTACTACTACCACCTGATAGTGCGTGGAAAAAGTGGTCAGATCGCGATGGCTCAAACGATGGTATTCGGGCAATGCTCGAGCAGAAAAAAGAGCAGAAATCACAACAAAGTCTGGCTCAATACGAAATTGGCGAGCTGGTAAAAGTAATCAAAAAAGATTCATTACTTTATCAAAAGTTGGTGCAAATTGAAATAATTGATACTCTCACTCAGCCGATTCAATACCATATCAAAACCCAAGGAATTGTAAGCAACGAACTGTTTTTAGCGCGTGAGATTGAGCCTGCAGACGCAACAAAATTGCTAGAAAAAATTGATCAACAAGTGCGAGTCGAGCTGTATATTTTTATATTTAACGATAAAGGAAGCAGGGTCATGGCAAGTCATGATGGGCTAGTGCCGATCTTATTGCTCACACCGGGTATGGATTTACAGACTGCGGTGACCAACACACTCTCTCAAGAACTGGAGCACTTTGCAGATATTTTACAAATAGATGTGGCGAGTTTTTCACAAGACACTATGCGCAACACGCTCCAGCTCGGGTGTGTCGTCCAAATCAATAAATCGCGTCAAATCACCACATGGCAAGATATTGATACACTACTTGCAGACAAAATGACTGAGGCGCTCCTGAGTCCGATCCTTGCAAAAATACGAGTAGATGATCGTGCCGCACACACTATCGAGCAACTCCAAACGCGCACTAAAGAACTCGAGCTTGTAGCTCAAGTAAGTGATATTGAGGTGCAAAAAAATACTTGGACAAGCTACTTTGAGACAATTTCTGCGCGCACTATCTTGTCACTGGCTGATGATTCACGTGTCGAGTGTGAGGTAGTAAGAACCAGAGGTGCACTCACTGGAGTAGCTCTAACTGCCATCGAGACACTCTCACCTCAAGTATCGCTATTTTGCCCGCTAGCCACACTGACTATGCAATCTCAAATCCAGGCGACAGGAACGCTCAGCATCCATGCACTCAAAACCGCTACTCGCACTCAAGACGACGCGCTGATTAGTGAGATACTCACCAAACTCGAGCAACTTCTTGCAGTTTAGTTTGATTTTGTGACGTAGCCTTCTGTCGTAAACGCGTACTCTTTACCTGTAAAGTCATCTACTCCGCGTACTTGCGTCGGGCGCAAAATAGTCAGATTTTTGTAGGACTTGGTGTTGGAGTCTGGTTTGACTTTTATCTCAAATACCACCTCGTATTTTGGACGCGCAAATCCAAGATATGGATCGATAGTGTCAAGGGCGAGTTTGAGTGCGCCAGTTTTTGCATTGTAGGTCAGTTTGTCTGAAAGATTGGTTGGCTTGATAGAGCTAATGCTGAGGATATCGCTGTTTTGCGAGTTACCGATGAGGGGAGTGCCACCATCGAGTGTGATTGATTTGATACGGTTTTGCGTCGTAGAAAAAGACCAGGTAACCCGTGCAACCTTAAAGTCTTTTGGCAGATCAAACTTATCATTTACAAAACTAGTCGTGGCCACATCATCGATAATCTCAACATTTTGTACAAACCCAAGAATACCCCCTACTTGATATTTGGTCTCACTGGTCACAGAAACTGGTTGGCGATCGGTAGCACTAACCTCAGCAGCAGGCTGCAAAGTATACTTGTCCTGAGTCAGATTTGAGTTCAAAAATGTAGTTGCACTCTTGACTTTGACACTGTACTTGATGGATCCGGAACCATTTGCGGGGACTGAGACGAGTTCTGGAAGTCCGGCGCCACGCCAGGCGATTGTCTTGCCATTTATTGTACCGTTGCCCGTGTTAAATTTGATAGTAGAGTAATCAATAATATCCGCAGGGTCGTTGATACTCGAGACGATTTGGACGTCATTGAGCGATTTTGAACCCTTGTTTTCATATCGAATTACGATTTGTAGGTCATCTCCCGCAGCAATGATCGGGTTATTGATTTTGTTTTCAATAAATGTCGATACTGCAATTGATTGATCTATCGCGGTGACACGCACCGAAGTAGTCGCGATTGGCTGAAGTACCTGCGCGTTGGTTTGTGCTGAAACCGTAAAGCTAAACTCCATCTCAGCTTTGGCCTCAGGTTTGACCTTACCTTTGATGATAATAGTTTGCTTGGTGCGCTTTTCGAGGCGGTTGATTGTCCAGACATTGTCAGCTTGGGATGGCGTTGTTTGTACGTTGCCACTACCGGTGTCAAGTGTCGATGAAAAGTACGTAAATGAATCCAGTGGATAGGTTGCCTTGGCCTGGAGGTTGAGGATGTCTTGGTCAGAAATATTTTCCACGGTAAGCTGGACTTGGGCTTCGCCACCTTTTTCCACGATATCCTTGATGCGAGTTGCCTCAATTTTGACCTCGGGATTTGCTACGGTCGAGAGAAACTTGTCACTCAAGATTGTAAACTGCTCAGGAGTTTTCCCTGAAATTGTCGCGCTGTTGTAAAGTACGGTTGCTTGTTGGGCAACCTTTGTACCGACTGCAGCAGTCAAAATACCCTCAAATTTGATGACTTTGCTGGTTCCAGGCTCAAGTTGCTCCAAAAAATATGTCGTAGAAGCTGGGTCGTAACTCAGGTTTGAGGTATTTCGTTGAAACTGAAACCCCGGATCGTTGCTCATGACGACGCGGGTATTGTACATCGGTACGTTGTTGTTGTTTTTGATCTCGACCGTCCACTCTTTGATCGAGCCAATTGCTACAGTTTCTGGACCGCTGTATGCGATTGCCACTTGACGTTGAATGACCACCGGAACATTTTGGCGCTGCACCATAGCATATATCGAGACAAAAATGAGTCCAAGCACCAGTACAATCCCCAGAATAATCAGCCCAATTTTCCACGGAGCCATCTTGCCAGCCTGCGAGTTATGAGGCAACTCAGTAGCATATGCCGGATCAGTTTCTTGAAAATTTGAGAGGATTGGATCAATGTATCCCCCATCAAATGGTGATTGGTTTTGCGACTGGTTTGCAGGTACAAATGTCTGCTTTGGATTGGTATCATTAGCAGTTTGTACAGTAGCGGGTATGACCTCAGCTACAACTGGTGTCGGGGAATTTTGGTTTTTTGATGAGTCTGGCATGGCGCAAGTGTGATAAGTTTCGGGTGTACTGTGAACAAAGCACCACAAACGGTCAAGGTGTAAAATATGATATCGAAAGGTGATTTAATTTTGCTAGTTGTCGTTTGTTATCCTCTGACTTGACCAGAGAATCCAGAGCTTATTTAGTTTATTTAAATAATAGAAAGAACCTGGAAATCTGAAGCAAGTCCAAAGATGAAAATCCAATACAATCAGGGTTACCCTAAATTATCGGCTCAACTTTTACAAATAATACCTTGGCTTTGGTGATGGTTTCCTCAGTGATTGTGCGATAAATACTGTCTCCGGTCTCTGGTAAAAATATACTGAGCATCTCGCCGATTTGCTTGAGTAAAAAAGCTAGATCAGTCAAAATTTGCTTAGCGCCAATATCGTCACCCGCTTTTATCATTTTCCAGGGTTGTTCTTTTTCTAGCGTTTCGTTGCCGGTTCTTGCAGCCATCAGTATCTCATCGAGCGCCCCACGCACATCCCACGCGTCAAGCTTGGTATACACACTACTCAAGTCATACAAAACTCGTGCATCCTCGAGGTGTACCTCACCGCCAAAGTTTTGTTCAATTAAAGTCGTCACCCGCATTAGTAAATTTCCAATATTATTTGCCAGATGAGCGTTGTAGCTATCGATACAGTGCGCCATATCAAAGTTGGTATCTCCCAATACATTTATTTCGTGTAAAATCAAAAACCGCGTCCCCTCGACTCCAAATAATACCTCCATTTCTTTAGGATCGACACCATTTCCGAGTGATTTTGAAAACTTTCGTCCATCTTTACCGTTGATCATGCCATGCCGCAAAAACGCCTCTGGTGGTGGTAGTTCAACCCCCATCAACATCGCTGGGAAAAATATCATGTGAAACTTAGCGATATCTTTGCCAATATAGGTCAATTTTATCGGAAATGCCTCTTGTATCTCCGCGAAAAGCTCTTCTTCAATCACCGGTCTGAGATCAGTATTTTCCTTCCAACGCTCGATTGTTTCGAGGTTTACACAGGCTGTGGCGTAGTTGATAACGGCATCAAACCAGACGTACATTACCTGAGTATCATCACCTGGCACGGGTACTCCCCATGGCATCTTTGCAGCCTCTCTGGAGATTGAGATATCTTGAAGACCTTCCTGCGTAAAGTTGAGCATTTCAGTACGCGCCTCCTCCGGCTCAACACGTACACCACTTAGATATGCCTCTATCCTAGCTTGAAATGCCGAGAGTTTGAAAAAGTAATTTTCTTCTTTGAGCATCACCGGCTTCACCCCAGGTCGTCCAGGTAAATCACCACTGGGATCTAAATCCTTTTCCGTGATAAACGCCTCGTCAAACATATTGTATAGTCCCTCATAGCTTTTTTTATAGATAAAACCGGCGTGCAAAAGGCGTTTCCAAAAAATACTGCACACAATTTTATGCTCTGCAGATGAAGTCGGCACCCAAGCATCGTAGCGAACATTATATTTTTCCCACAGATCGATGTACGTAAGCCCTGCCTGCTCCACATAAATTTCAGTATCGATATCTGCTTGCTGAGCTGATTGATATATCTTGAGTCCGTGTTGATCGAGCCCCATCGTAAGCAGTACGTTGCCATCGGTCGTGCGGCGATAAAACCTCGCAATTGTGTCATTGAAAATACCCTCCAACAAGTGCCCCAGGTGCGGGCGCCCATTGGTATACGGAATGGGTGTCGTAATTATATGCATGACCTTGGTTTAGCAGGGTGTTGACATTTTGTCCAATACTGCCAACTACTATAGAAATTTGTCATGCGCTTTTTTTCATTATTTTCTACTCTTTTATTGATAGCATTGTTATTTCAATCGCCTGTCACCGCTGCATCAGCACCCGTCACACTATCTCCCTCAGTAGTTACCGCCAATATTGATTCACAAAATCGCGGACTGTACATCACTCCACCAAAATATGACATCGAGGTTGATAAAAATATCACTTACGAATACGTAATCAAGGTTACCAATGACACTTCAGATCAACTCTACAATATGATCTCAACGGTAGAGACATTTACTGCCAATGAAAGCGGGAGTGGTCCAGTCATTACCCGGTTTGAACCTGGCGACTCACGGTCTCAAATCGTCAAACTCGACTCACCCAATTTTACGCTTCAGCCGGGCAAATCTCGCCAAGTTGTCGTAAATTTTAGTGTCTCACAAGACGCACCAAGTGGTGGATACTACTTTGCCATTATTTTCACCAATCAAAACACCGCGCAGGCTTCCGTTAAGATCAACCAACGTATCGCATCGCTCCTATTTGTAAACGCGGGTAAGGACACAAAGCGTGGTGCTATAGTCGAGCAGTTTGCGGCTGACAACAAAATTGTAGATCCCATTTTTGACGGATTTGATGCTATACTCAAGCTAAAAAGTGAAGACAACTACTTTCTCAAACCCTCCGGTATCGTCCAACTAGATACTGAAAAAATGAGTACACCCCTATTTGATGAAGATACAATACTTCTCGACAAAGCGCGCACGTTTCGTTATTACAAAAATGGATTATTTCAAATTCCTTATATTTCTAAAAATAGTATTGAAAATACTGGTATCGATGGAGTCAAAGCTGTCAAACTCGAGGGTGATGCACCCCTGTTTGGCACTCATACTCTCACGACTCAGCTTCAGTATGTCGATGAAAATGGCGAGACCATCGTGCATAAGTATACCACAAACATCACCTTTTTTCCTTGGAAGACGCTTTTGATAATCGCAGCATTTATTCTTGTATTTTTGCTAATCGGACTAGGGTTTAAACGTATCTCACGACGCCGAGCGGCATCTTAACTTTGTTATTTTCAAATGTTTTCTCGACTTACTACTTTTAATTATGGACTGCTGCTGGTCAGCGCGACGCTCAACGTAGTCATGGTACTCTTGTTGTCCCAAGCCAATCTCAGGCCAGTTTTTAACGAAGAAACGGTCCGTTTTGCCACCTCAGCAGTTACCCAAAATAACGATATTCACCTCACTAGTTTTCGCTCAAACCCAGCCATAACCAACTTTGGCTTCAAGGTCGATCCACACAATGGATATATTACCAATGTCAACGATCCAAACTGCGCAGTCGAGAAACCTGCGGTGGTAAACGGATGTGGATTTACGTTTGCACCATTTCATCTAAATCGAAGTGACGAAACCCAAGTTACTCGTATCAAAAGCATCGAATTTGTCTCAAATCTACCGAAAAACAACAAACTGTACGTCGATCTAGTAAGTCTTAAAACTAATGAAGATATTAAAGAGCTGCCTACTATCACCAATCCAAATACCGCTACTATCACCCGCGAAATGCTCGGACGTTCTTTTGAAAAAGATGATGCGTTTTATGTGCGTTTTACCTCGCCAAACGGCCCAACCAATATTTCGCAAATTGTAATTCGTTTTTGATTACTTTACAAATTATTAAAAATTGAATTTGGTGTTGATGATGATGTCGCATTTGAAATGGTTGCTATGGCTGTGCACCGCAATTGTGGTATGCTTGGGTGTGGTCGCAGGCCCGACACCGGTAACGGCATTGAACCTCTTTCAATCATCAATCGTTATCTCAAACACTAGCGGAATTGCTCAAACTAACTGGGCGGTACGACTCACCATAAATACTCAAGTACTTGTAGCTGCCGGTAAAATGAGGACTGACTGTGGCGATATGCGATTTCAGTTGGCAAATTACACTGATATTCCTTATTGGTTGGACCGTGGCTGCAATACTACTACGACTCTGGTGTGGGTTCGCATATCCGCCTTACCCACCGGCAACACCACTGTCAACATACAATACGGTGATTTAGTGCTCACCTCACAAAGCACTGGTGTGGCTGTAATGGATTTATTTGAAGATATGAATGTAGCACCAACTTGTGTACTCGGTGGATCAGCTATATATGACTCAGTAAACAAACGCGTCCAACTGACTGACACTACCGCCAGCATAACAGGCAGCTGCACCTATACGTGGAGTACCGTTCCAACCGGGATGTATGCATATATGGATTTTCAGACCGGTGGCGGTACAGGAGCAGAGTCAAATTGGGTATATGGCTGGAATACTACCGGATCTGGAGCTGAGGAGGACATCGGTGGCGGTGGATATCATTTTACGTTTGACGAATCGCAGGGTCGCAGTTGCTATACACGCTCAACAACCACCAATGGCGCAGGAATCGCTTGCTCTGCACAAGCCACTATCGGCAATAACGCCCGACATATTGGTGATGTATTTCAATCGGCAGCAACCGGACGCATTTTTTACGACGGCGTATCACTTTTTAATACTGCTGACCCCGCACCTATCCCAAAAACAGGCACAAAATACGGATTTGCAGCCCGCAATAGTGGTACCACCAACAACCACTATGTTTATGATTTTGCACAGACTCGCTTTCTCGCAACCATCGCTGCTGGCGTACCCGGAGTAGAGTCATCGTTGGTATATATCTTGACATTTGCTATCCGAAACGCTGCTGATACTGCGGTTGCCAGTGTGTGCGACCTTGGTTTTGCCAGCACTACAGCAGCTACAAGTTGCTCATATCGCCTCAAAATCACTACCAATATCATCGAGGGATACGTCGTGTACGTAAAAAGTGACGGCCCACTCAGCAACGTAACTGCCACTATTGCTGATGCCCCAGTAGGCACAGGAGGAGGCGGTGGAGCTCTCATCACCAATGCAACAGCAGGGACAGCTCAATATGGAGTTTTGAGCACTATCGGCATACTTACGGGCGGTGATCCTATCTCGAAACCTGCCGTATACAATGCAGGGGCACTCAACTCAGTTCCCATAACCAACACTACTCCAAATATTTTTGCAACTGCAACGGGTCAAAATAACCCTGCAGTTACCGGAGATACTGCAAATACTATCTTAGTCACCCACAATCTTAATATTGCATCTAGCACTGTCGGCGGTCTTTATGGGCACACCCTCACGTACACCATAGTGCCAAATTTCTAACTTACTACCACCAAATATCCACCCGGGAGACGCGCACCAGAAACTGCGTGTTGTACAATTTCTTGAACCATAACTTTTTTATCGGCAAATACTTGCGTCATGAGTATCTCGAGCGAAGTTGGGGTAAATCTTGGCGAGTGATTGGTGATAACTAGCGCACCTTTGGGTGCCAATAACTGCTTGGCTTGGAGTACTAACTTTAAAAAATCATCTTCAATATTGAACACTTCTCCTTTGGTTCCTCGTCCAAAACTAGGTGCATCTAGGAGTATCGAGGAGTAAGTACTACCGCGGCGGATTTCTCGAGCGACAAACTTTTCACAGTCTTCGAGTACAAGCTTTTGCCCTGCGCGCACCACGTGGTTGAGTGACATGTTCCGAGTATATCCAGCCATCGAAGATTTTGAGGAGTCAACTGCGACTATTTTATATCCGTTTTTGGCCAGATCTGTCGAGCTGGAGCCGGTATACGCGAAGAGGTTTAGTACCAATTTTTTTCGGTCAAATATCTTGAGCAGTATGTCAGTATACGTCCAGTGCTCACTAAAAACTCCCACATTTCCAAATTGATTTGGCTCCACAGCAAACTGAGTCCCGCGATCATTTTCGATTTCCCACTGTTCATCAACTCCGGTTCCCATCACTCGGCGCTTGATACCATCCGGGACATTTCGTGCACGCCAGATACCTTTTTCTCCGGTGATACGATCAAACTCACTGTCAACATTTATCCATAGTGACGCGTCAAACGGCTCCCAAATTGCCTGAGGCGCAGGACGCACAAGAATATACTTGCCCATTTTTTCAAGTTTTTTTCCACCTCCACAATCAAGTAGCTGATACCTATCCTCGGTATTTTTTTTCATAATAATATGATACAACCCCACTTTGCCGCTTCTGTCAAAGCACCCTACACCCCATCAACCTTTTGTGATGCCAATCGTCGCTTTCCAACTATTAGTAATGCAATCCCTGAGAGGATAGCTGCCAAAAATGCAATCAGTCCAATCTGTTCTCCACCGGTTTTTACAATCACTGCATTACCCGATACTCCTGTACTTGCACTTCCTTGACCATTAGTACTCTGCACACTTGATACTACCGCTACACTACTGTTCGAATTTGTATCTACTGCTATTGCCACCGGATCGACAATCACTCCATCAAAACCAGACTCATCACCGAGTTGGTTATTGGTCAGAGTATAGGTAGCCTTGACTACCGGACGTCCTCCAACACTGTCTCTAGTGATCGTAGCTGGATAAGAGTACCAACTGTTAGATGTTCCTCCTACTACTGTTGATCCATACTTTCTGAGGATAAAGGATTGATTGGTATCAGAGAGAGGGATATACCAGTAGATAGTCACCGTGGTAGTACCGGGACACGGGATACTAAATGAGATGAGTTGATAAGGGGTACGATACTTGTCAGATACAGTAGGTGATATATTTTGCACTGAGGAGAGGGTGTTGCAGCCGATGCCACTACCACTACCTGCTACAATTGTTGCCGGGACTGATACTCCACTGACACTGAGGGGTATGGTAGCGACTCCTCCTTGCGTACTATCCGGGATACCATCACCATTACCGTCACCATTGTTGGGGACTTGGGATGCAGGGAGGGCTCCGGGGATAGAGACGAGTGAAGCAGTGGAACTGCTAGTTGAACTACTTGAAGTGGTACTCAAGCTACTCGAAGTGGTAGTGTTTGAGGAAGTGGAAGAACTTGAGGATGCCGAACTTGAGGTAGTGGATATCGCCGTACAGACATTACTACCATCGAGGTCTTGCGTGTTTGGAGGACATACGCAGAGGGTACCGGTAGTTAGGGTGCGGACTTTGTTGCCGGGACAGGGGGCGGGGGAAGAGGTGGAACTTGAAGAGGTTGTTACCGATGTACTACTCGAATTAGATAGTGATGAAGATGAAGACACTTGCACCGCACAACCAAATACAGTTTCTTGTGATCCACCCGGACATACACAAGTTCCAGTAGTACTATTATACGTAGATCCTGGCACTGTTTGCCCGGCGTTATTTTGTACAAAATATGAACACGGCGGTTTGGTGCAACTTTCGGCGACCAGTACTCGCGCATCGGTACCACCTCCGTAGGCTTTGTAAGTGTGCCCCGGTACATTGTCAGTGATATATATTTGATATCCTTTGGCATCACTCAAAAATTTGGATACGTTATGAAACGGTGATTGCTCGTTTCCATAATTTGGATACGTTGCCTTCATTTTCAATGTTGTATGAGGTGGAATAGCAATCGTATATCTATGCTCATTTTGGATACCTGATTGCTTTTTAGTAGTATCGAGATTTACTCCTAAAATTTTAACAGATGGATTGAGCGCGTAAGAAACTTCATAAGTATAACTGTCCTGATAATAACTGCTAACGTTGAGTGTAGCGATAGTTTCTCGATCACTGGTATTTTTAAAATACTGCACCATACGAAAATCACTATCCGCCGATACTATCCTGTACGGGTGTTGGGCGTCCATGACATTGGGAAAATTGCACACATTTGAATACGAATCCCGTTCATCTCCTACTTTTGGTGAGACTGGTACTACGGTGACCCACTCCGAAGCGTGAGCAGCTTTATTGGGATCGACGATTTCGACATACCCATCGTCACTTTGCAATCCTTCATTTATGGATGCTGGTGGAGTATATCCGCCAGGTGCAATACCATCAATTCCACACGCATATCCAGTAGCCGTTTTGCTCACTGCTAATTGTCCGCCATCACACAAGTATGTTTGAGTGCCGACACAATAAATCGTGTTGATACCGGCACCAGTAGCACCACCAACCATCGCCATTCCTCTTGGGCAAGCATTTTTGGTGTCAACAGTTTGGGTTACACCACTTCCATCAACATAAATAACCATATTACTACACACTGCAGCAAGCGAATCATCTGAAGCAGGAAATTGTGACTGTTGCAGCGTTTCAAGTACGGTCGGAATCACTACTCCTTGTGGACATGCCCCGATACAAATTTCATCTCCATCGGTATCACCACTGTTGACTGGACACACACAATTGCCGAGACCATTTCGTATTTTGTTACCTGCACACGTGGTTGTCGAAGTACCAACATACGTCATGTTTGGTACACAAATTCTTTGATCAACTGAGATAGTCTGCGTTCGAAATGTATAGCTCGGATTAACCCAGGTGGAAAAATGCATTCCAACCGGACACGTCAGACAATCAGGTGAGACTGCACCCGATGGACAAATACCATAGCAATAATCATTGGCAGCTTGCTGAGGGCGTACACTGTTTCCAATCCCGATTTGCGGCATCCGTTTCAAAAAGTAATCGCTAGTTCCATTTGGGCACACACAAATCCCGTTTCGAAGGATGCGATTGGCGGTGCAGGTCGCGTTTTTTGCTGCAAAGTCAGCTGTTTGAAAATTTTGTTGATCAGTAATCGGCGCGTCCGCTTTGGCATTTTGCGGTGTAGCCAGGGTTTTTTGAAATGACGCTGTGGTGAAAAAGAGTGCAATTATAGTAGCTATCATGAGCACAATCACTATAAAATACTGCAGATATAAGGCACCTTTCATTTGTTTTTGTCGGAGCATATTTTTTGTTTTGACACAAGTATACTCGCTATTTTTATTATATGCAATATTTATGCTACTGATTCTTGGCTCATCTTCTTCATCGCCCACATAAAGTCTATCAAGCTACGCCCTTCGAGCACAGCATCGGTGTCTGCGGACTCAAACTTAGAGCGATGATCCTTGACGAGGCGATAAGGATGCAGGACATATGAGCGGATTTGCGCGCCGAACGTTGCTGATTTATCGATACCACGGAGTCCATCAATTTCAGCTTTTTGCTCCTGCAATTTTTGGTGAATAAGCTTGTTTTTGAGTATTTTAAGTGCGACTTCTTTGTTTTGCTGCTGAGCTCGCTCGTTTTGACATGAGACGGAAAACCCAGTCGGAATATGAGTCACCCGCACTGCTGAATAAGTAGTATTGACCGATTGCCCACCTTTGCCTGACGACATAAAGTAATCCCAGCGTAAATCCTTGTCTTCAATCTCAAAATCACTAAACTCACTTTCTAGTCCCTGTGGTATTACTTCTATCGATGCAAAGCTTGTTTCTCGT
>JAYUUP010000044.1:0-13450 GCA_043754825.1 bacterium
GTCAATGACGCGGAGGAGCTGGTGGCGTGTGTGGACATGACGAGTGGTGCCAAGGGTTTACTGTATTCCAATGATGCTTTAGCAACGATTAGCACCAATATTTCATTGTATCCACTGCATGAGCCGACTATCACCACGTTTCGGGTCAATGGCGGTACAGTAAGTGATATTCAGAGTAGTGGATACTTCAAAACAAAGTGTGAAACCGCTAAAAACGCAGTCACTTCAAGTGTGCCGACAAGTATTTCTAGTTCGAGTGCGTCTGTACCAATGCCTGTCCAAGCTTCGAGTTCTGTTGCAATTCCACCAGCTGTTGATAGCCCTGCAAGTGACCAGTAATCTTTGACGAATACCGATTTATAGGATATAATAACATATATTATGGGTTTGGAAATAGGAGTAATTGTAGCAGCGCTGTCGAGTTTGTTTGGATTTACCAAGTTAATCAATGAAAAAAACAAAATAGATCTAGATCGGGCAAAAGTAATGAGTGAAGGTTTGGTGACTACGCAAGTCGACGCGCGCTCAAATAACAACCTAGGTAGTGTAGGGCTTGCGGCGGCAGGTGTGATTGGAGCAACTGCAGGGGCAGTGCTATTTGCTCGGCGCCGTGCTATCACGAGACAACAACATCAGCTGCGCCCAATCTCGCGCTTTTTCAATCGATTTCGCGTAGCCCAACGCCCACCTACACGCACAGAGCAACTCATTGATCGTTTTCAAGCCTTACGAAATCGTCGCATACAGCCAAAACGTATCTCAATTTTTGCACCGTTTAAAGCGTTGTTTCGTCGTAAAGATCGTTAATGTGACCACAGTTTTTTGACGCCTCGTTGTATTTTTTTTGCAGTAATTACCAAGGAGTACTTCAATGGGTCAATTACAATGTCGTATGGTCCTGCAAATTGGCGCATGGTACCGTGAAATCCTTCTTTAAATCTGCCGTATCCAGTATTTTTTTCATACCCACCGAGATCGTACCAGCGCAAGTGTTCGTATTTTGCCATGTTGAGTGCTGCTAGTTGGATAGTATATTGCCCGTTGTATTCAAGTGCTTCAGCAGTATTACCACCATACAGATAAGTCAGAGTATCCTGTGAGACATATCCAAACCAGCTTCCACATACAACACCCTGCGGATTTTTCAGCACTATAATTCGACTCTCAGGTTTTAAAAACAATGCACGATAATATGAGTCAGGGTGAACTGCAAAATGCTGACGAGTAGAAGTATCGTGATATATGGTGAGAAAATCAATCAATGCTTGCGGAGTTTTTTCAGTAGCTACTTGCCATTCATAGCTCATCGCTTTCTTTAATTTTCGTCGAGCAGTGGCGTTCCATCCCAAAAAATAAACATGGTTTTGATCGTATGCTTGTTCTAAATTATCCATTGAGATAAATGTGCTGGTGTCGAGCGTGATAGTCGCATTATATTGTAGTTTTTTAAATGGTTGTGTACGGTGTGGCGGGAGTAGCGCAATGTCAAAATTTTCAGCACACTCCATGGAGACCCAGGTAATTCCTTGCTTTTTTGCCAGCGCGATTAGTTTATTTAATTCAGTTTTTTTTGAGATTGACAGATGAGGAATATACCAGAAACGAGAAGTCAGTGGTCCGTGCCAGACAAAGATACGCTGATCATATAATATAAAGCTATCTATCAGATCAGATTGAGCGCTCATCCAAAAATCGCTCCACATATGTGTCGTGGTAAAATAAGGGGGAAAGTTCATGAAAGTAAAAATTGTTTGATTGGAAGATAAAGTGCCTGCGGGTCATGGTACAGCTTGTGATCTGCGCCATCAAGTATGACCATACGAGAGTTGGGTAAGGCGGCGTTGATATAGCGTCCTATGTGTAAAGGTACGACAACGTCGCGAGTACCCCAAATCATGAGCACAGGATGCCAAACTGACAGTGGAGTGGTGTGTAGCTCAAGTTGCTGACCGGCTTCTTGGTACAAAGATTGGTGATTTTTTGTAGAAAATGTATGAGAAAATGTACGTTCAAATGGCAATAGTGGCACAGTTAAAAAAACTATTCTGCGAAACAAATGGGGTATTTGTTGCAAAATATAATATAGTACTAGTCCGCCAAAAGAATACCCGATACCGTCGAGTGGATTCGTGATACCAAGCGCCACAACAAAGGCGATACAAAATAATACTAAATCTGTAAATGGTAATACCTCTATATCCTGGTTTAAACCAAATCCCGGCATGTCAAGTGCGATAATACATACCTGAGAATCATGATCAAATAGAGAAAGAAAAGCTTCAAATGAACGCGCACCGCTCATCTGCCAACCATGTAAAAATAACGTCGATCTTGGTGCCAAAACATCACCGATTATCCGATAATGTACTGCGATATCGCCGATCAAAATGGTACTGATGCTTATTGTTGCCAGAGTAGGGTTTTGGTTCACAGACTCACTCAAATGAATTTAATCCGAATTGACAAATCACCTTTGTAAATACACAGTCCACTATATTCTATGCTCCGCAGTACGTTGTTTGACATCGAGGCGCCTTTGCGATCTAAATATGACATAAAGCAAGCCTTGTTTCATGCACAAAACCACAAAAAAATATTTGAAATTCTCACTCCTAAAAAACTGACAGAGGCAACGCGCTCGATTCGATTTGCACAATTACTCAAACAGTTTGACTTTGCACTGTTACAGGGAAATATCACTCATTTTTTTGTATGGCAAAATCAGAAAGACTCGTGGATCGCAGGGCTATATGCACGATTTCTGGTAGGACTACCTACACCTATTCGCCTGACATTTTTTTGTGTATTATTTGTGCTCAAATTTATTTGGAATTATCTAGTATTGGTGGCGACATTGCTCGTGCAATACAAGTATTCGAACCGCACTCAGATTGCTACCGTTGACTCGCGTCTGGTGATGTTTGAAGTGCTGAAAAAAGCTCAAAGTGAAGGCTGGAGTGTGCTCAATATTAACACTGATCTCGAGTCTGATAACGTGACAACTGCCTTTATCCAACATCTATATCCTGAACTTTGTTTTACCGTGTGGGATCGGTCAATCACAGCTATCACCCAAGATCATGTCGTGCCGGTGGCAGCAGAATCTTTTTATTCAAAGCATCCGATGTTTTGGGAAATTCGTAGGTTTGTGCATGAACATCCCCATGATATTATTTTTATTGCGACCCGAGGAAGCATCCAGGAGTATGAATTTTTGCAAAAACTTGTTGGTGATGACGGTGTCGATTTTCGGCTAGGCTCAATTTATCACGTTAATGATGTCTCGACTCAACATTCTGTGTCTTGGAGTAAAAAACTGAGTCAATTTTGGACATTTTTCGTAGCTGCGACGCTCAATCAATTTCTCAATTCAATGGATTTACACCAGTGTTATCACAAAAAAATAGTACTCACGATCACCAATCAATCGGGAGAAACGCTTTACAACACTCTTGGTGAAAAACCCATGACTGACATGCATCGTAGCGATACACTGCAGTCTGCTTTAAATCGTATTTTGAAAACGATCTCATCCAATGTAATAGAATTTGAGCCAGTAAATCTCGATCAAAAGCTCGAAAGCCAAATACCTGCAACGATGCGCGCATTTTTTAGCAGTGGTGGAGCAGTATCACGTGATCAGTGTGAGCAAGTCACCATGCGGTATGTCGGCGACGAGGATGATGTAGCTACTCCCTGGGTGTTTATCTAAACCGGGATGTGAGATGACTATGTAGTGCGTATTCTATGTCTAGATCAAGTGCATCCAGCGCAGCAATATAATTGTCGACTAAGCCGCGGTTTTTTAAAATGGTACGGATAAAAAAAAGTGCAATAGACGAGTTTTTAGCAAGACATGGACCGTGAAAATAGCTGCCAATAGCATTGTGCCAGATGCAACCCTCAAATTGAGCGCGCCAGGCGTTTCCATTGCCTCGTTTAACCCGCGCCAGTGGAGAAAATTTTGAAGAGGCAGCGCGAGTTTGCCCGGAATGATTTTCAAAACCAACAATATTACCTTTGATTTCAGGGTGCAGTGAGTGTGCCACAACATTGCCGACGCAGCGATCTTTGAGAGCATTGCTAGGCGCTTCTGTTGTAACCGGAAAGAGAGATATACCAGGCAAGGTATCTCCGTTTGCAGTCACAAATTGTTCTCCTAGCAGTTGGTATCCGCCACAAATCGCCAACATTGGGATATTTTTATATGTAATTTCATCGAGTAGAGTATCCTTTTTTTTCAATAAATCACTGGCTACGTCGGCTTGGTCTCGATCAGCACCGCCACCGATAAAATACCAATCCGTTTGAAGTGGCAATGAGTCTCCTACTGAAACATTGTGCACACGGACACGACACCCGATTGCCTTTAGCAATGACGTCATTGCGATTAGATTACCGATATCACCATAAATCGAGAGCTCTTTATCATACAAGTGGGTAAGAGTGATGAGCGGTTTTTGCATATTCGCGAGGTTGCACGCAAAATCAAGTTTCGTCAAAAAATTGAACAAACTACAAATGTGGAGTATACTAATGCAAATGAAACAAAAAATAAAATATGCGATGGCGGAGTCTGAGTCACGCTTGGATACGCAAAGTAGCATCTGCTTGCATTTTATTGCTCAGTTGGAGCACGTTTTAATAGAATCATGGGCTGGCAGCACAGAACATGAACTTGCGCGTGAATTACTGGATAAACTAGCGCATAAAACTACGGTGACTTTTGCACATTTGCATAACATTCATGACTTTCTCAACGCGCACAAATATAGTCTACTGTCTCAAAGTTAAACTTGATTTTGTGAGTTGATACTGGCACAAGCTAAAACTTGGGAAAGTTTCGTAAAAGGGTTGGAAAGAAGAGTGTTTGAGTTGGTTTCGACGTTGAACCGCAGCAATGGCTCAGTATTTGATCCGCGAATATTGCATCGCCAGTCAGGATACGCAATGGTAATCCCGTCAAGTTCACAAAATTTGGCATCAGAAAATTTATTTTTTAACAAGTCAATAATTTGCGGTATGGTCTGATTTACATCGAGTCGATAATTATGCTCACCACTCAAAAAATACCCAGTTGCAATATCGGCGCATAGTGTAGAGGCACTGCGATCAGATTTGGCAAAAATGCTACAAAATAATGCCAGCGAAATACACCCACTGTCCATATATCCAAACTCGCTAAAATAATGGTGTGCACTACCTTCACCACCATACAGTGCATCGTGAGTTTGCATTTGGGTTTTGACAAAGGTGTGTCCTTGCTTGGAGTTTATAGCAATACCGCCACATGCGATAATTGTACGCGAGATGACTCGGCTATTGGGCTCGATATATACTATATTTTTCTCCAGTTTTGTGGACTTTTTCAAAAAATGACGAGCAAATAACGCTACCACAAAGTCGCCCGATATCAACTCACCTTTTTCGTCTACAAATACACAGCGATCACCATCACCATCTAAAAATGCCCCAAAATCTGCATGAGTTGCGAGGACTTTATGCGCAAGTTGCTCACGGTTTTTTGCGGGCATAGGATCGCTCGGATGATTGGGAAATCGAGGATCAACGTCCCAAAACAGCGGTACCCACTCGATATTTGGATACCAGTCACGTATTTTTTCCATGATCACTCCAGCAGCACCATTTGCAGTATCAACAACAATTTTGAGTGGTGTCGTGATAGTACCAAGTCCTGAGATTTGCTCGATTTTGCTGAGTAAAAATTCATTGGTTTGCTCTTTAAATTCATTGCTTTGCTCGATGTCATCCACTTCATACTCATCAGTACCCATGTTCTGGATAATATAATCACGGAGTAATTCTAGCCCGCTGTCAAGTCCAAGCATCTGCGGTGCCTTTTTAACGATTTTACATCCGTTATACTCTGCTGGGTTGTGGCTAGCAGTAATCATTATGGCCGGTGCATCTTTAAGGAGCGCCGCAGCGTACACCATATCCGTAGTAGCTAGCCCAAGTGAAACTACTGCTCCACCACCAGACCGTATCCCTGCAGCCAAATGTTGGTAATACTCAGTTCCATTGTACCTCCCGTCACGTGCAATAATCACAATGGGGTCAATATGTTCAGGCTCGAGTATCTTTTGGACAAATCCCCGCCCTAGCCAATAATATACTTCAGGACTCAAAACATCCATCGTGCCCCGCATGTCATACGCCTTGAAACAGGAAAAGAGTGGATTTTCATCAGTCATAAGTTATGTGTTAGTGGGGATTTTCGTTATTTTCTGACGATGCGATGAAACTACCTCAATAATTGCTGGTATCAGTGAAATACCAATAATTCCGTAAATAGCAATCTCAAAATTATCCTTGATCAACGGAATTTTACCTAAAAAGTACCCAATTAATGTCACTGAAAATACCCAAACAAATGCTCCAATTGCATTATATCGAACAAAAGTAAGATAGTTCATCTTGGACAGTCCTGCTACAAATGGTGCAAAAGTCCGAATAAATGGAATAAATCGTGCAATAATGATTGTGCGCGGACCATGTCTGTCAAAGTAAAGTCGGGTTGCCTCAAGTTGTTCCGGTTTAATCCAGCGATTGGCGATCTGATTTCCAAAGTTTTTTCCAAGCCAATAGTTTAGTGCATCACCTAAAATCGCAGCTATGATCAGGGTTGGTATCAAAATAAAAATATTGAGATAATCTGATCCTGCCAAGGCCCCCGTGACAAAAAGTAATGAGTCACCCGGCAAAAACGCCATAAATACAACCCCCGTTTCAAAAAAGATAATTGCAAAGAGCAGCGCATAAATTCCCGTACCAAAATTATTGATCCATTCGGGCAGATATCTGTCTACATGTAACGCCACATCCAAAAAATTCATATCCAGGTGTTGGTCAGCTTTTATAAGTTGTCAATTTTGTATTTGCAACATATTTGTGATGCATAATGTCGATACTATCACATATTCATTCCTTTTTTGCCTTACCACACCAAAGCCGTACGCTTGGCGCATTTCGAGGTCTTGTTGGTCCAGACTTTGCCTCGCTTAGTGTAATATTACTCTCAATTCCGGCTGCGCTCCCACTCCCGACAGGTGGCCTCACCCATGTATTTCAACTCGTAGTAATGCTGATTTCACTTGAGATAATGCGAGGGTTGCCTACCACTGTTAGCACAAATAAATACCAAAATGTGCCATTGTCATTTTTTTCACATCCCAAAGTACAATCTGCAGTGCTAAAAATATGCGAGTTTTTTGATCGGCTGGCAGGGCATCAAGCGCCACAGTTTTTTCAGCAAGTAAGGATAAGAGTAATCACGGGTGGACTAATTTTCGTGTTTTCAATTGGAGCATTTGTGGCAATACCCTTTTCAAATCTGGATACCTTACCATCGCTCGGGGTAGTGTGCCTGGGTATGTCACTACTGTACAAAGATTGGCTATTTTGGGTAATAGGGATAGTAATCGGGGTGATTGGTACGGCACTAAATAGCGCAATTATTGCCAAACTAATACAAATAATCTATCATTATGTTATCACGTTATTTTCATGATTGTACCGTCACTACTAAGTTATACTTTAGCAGAATTAGAGCAAAAATGTCTTAAAATTCGTACCAATCAAGATCGATTTCGCGCGCTCACTCACCAAACACATGAGTCTGTTTGTGTGCACATGGATATCATAATGCCGCAATTTGCTAGCCTTCGTAGCATCAAAAAAAGTACTCAATATTTGGAGTCACTAACAATAATTCAGTCAGTATTTGCCATAGAAAAACTCATTATTCAGATACATATTATGGGCGAAACTCAAGAGACAAAAAAATTGCTAGAGTCGATCGAGATAATACCGGGTTTTACTTATTTTGTACACTCAAAATCCTCATCGCAACTACATCTCTGGTACGATGTTAATGAATGGACTGACCGGCATGTTGCCGATAATTCGCTACTTATGCTAGTGTCAGCCGGCCGGGGAGGGCAAAAAAAGGTCAAAATTTTGTTTGAAGAAGCCGTTAAAATAACAAATTACGCGACTGATATCACGCTTGATGGAGGGTTGACTCTTGCCGATAATTCCCCAAAAGCTTTTATAGTGGTCGGAAGCGATTTTTGGCAAAAGTTTTGACATTTTTAGCTGAATTTGGAAAGATTAATACATGATTTCTGCCCTCAAACGAATACTGCCAACCACACTTCTTGGTGGCGTACGTAGTGTATTTCACTACTCCAAAGCTCAGATGGCGGCAGTGCGGTATGGCTATCCTGCCAAAAAACTAGTGGTGATTGGCATCACCGGTACCAAGGGAAAAACCAGCACTACCGTCACTACTGGCAGACTACTCGCGTTGTGCGGGATACAATGTGGATATATATCAACTGCTGAAATTTGCGATGGAAAAACTACGATAGCCAATCCATATCATATGACGACGATTGATGCCGTGCTAATGCAAAAAACACTCGCAACCATGGTTAAAAACGGCTGTACTCATGTAGTACTGGAAATGTCATCGCAGGGTCTAGCGCAGCATCGGCACCAGGGTCTGGCAGGATTTGATATTGCGGTATTTCTCAATTTATTTCCAGAACATATTGAGGCGCATGGATCGCTAGAAAAGTATGCGCTCGCCAAAGCTATTTTATTTGAAAATCTACGCACCGATGGTATCGCGTTGATCAAAGACACTGCTCTCAAAGCCGATCTTATGCTGGCGCACGTTGCTCCAGTTGCACGAGGCTATCTCATCAATACCACACATAACTTTACGATCATTACCCCACCCAAACAACTTTATAAAGCTATCCAAATTAACGGGGTGCTCTACAAAACACATTTTAGTGCGTCATTTGAACTAGAAAATTTATATTTTGCCTTAAAAATTGCCCAGCTGGTATTATTTCGAGATCAGTCTGTTGAAAAAAAGCTGGCAACTTGGGATGTACGCGTGTTGCAGCATATTTGTGAACTTAAAGGTATTGCGGGTCGCATGGAGTTTGTGGTGGAGAGTGAAAAATTGGATATTATGGTGGACTATGCGCATGAGCCTGAGAGCATGAGACAGCTACTTGAGACGCTCAGTGGATGGAAAGCAACGGGTATATACTCGAGTATTGTGCATGTAGTTTCGTGTGATGGGGCAGGGCGTGACGACTGGAAAAAGCCGATAATGGGCGAGATATCCTACAAAAACGCTGATTTTAGTGTATTTACGACTGATAATTATGAACGAGGTGATGATCCGGAGCAATTAGTAGCAATGCTGACTAAAAATCTTGAAGCTGAGCTCGGTCATGGAGTACGTATTTCCAATCGCGCCGAAGCGTTTGAGGCGGCACTTGATTATGCACAAAAAAAGACTCGAGGACGTAAAAAAGTGCTCATCGTATCAACCGGTGTCGGTAATGAAAATGGGTTGACTCGCCCAGGTAAAATGATGCCATGGAGTGAAAAAGAAGTGTGGCAGGAATTAGCAAGGCACTAAAAAAACAGCTTTTTGCTGATATGTAGTGAAAAATATGGTGGGTGATGAGGGATTCGGACCCCCGACCTTCTCCGTGTAAAGGAGCTGCGCTACCGCTGCGCCAATCACCCATCTGTACAGCACAAATTGAGGTAGTATTTTAGTTTTGTCAAGCACAGGCTGAAGAGCCGCTTTCATTTTCAACCACAAGCCAGCGAGAATTATCGCCAGTAATTTCATTGTCTTTTGCATTTAATCTCAATCCGGATCCCCCCATTTTCCATACGTCACCAACCCGGTATACCCACTGCTCTAAGGTATACGTGAAGGATTTACCCAAGTATTTTAGTAGTATTGGTGAAAAGTATGGCTGGTATGCGTACCACTGATTGTTGTAATACTTATCGCTAAAATCCGAAAAAAACTCTCTTCCATGATCTTTGCCAAACACCGCCAGTCCCTGTCGTCCCCAAATCGGCTTGGCAATCCATGCGTGCGATGAAATCTGCTCTATCTCAGCGAGTGTTGAAACGGTAGGCGTAATCACCGTTTGTATCGGATTTTGGATATTTAGATCTGCTAAAAAGTACTTGTTTTGCACTATAAATGCCGCGAGTCCATTTGCGAGATACCATTTTTTTTCTTTGAGACCTTGCATAAGTGATGACCAAACCGGTTGCTCATCCTGAAATATTGCAGTTGTCAGCCATTCGAGTGGATACCATAAAAATAGTGTGTCAAAATAGGTTTTGGTGTTGAGAGAAAATGGTTTTTGTGACTCTCGCTCAAAATCTAGTTGTGATACCGTGAGTACTTCGCAGATTATGGCAGGATCGATGGCTTTTAGTTGTTGAGATATCCAGGTCATCTGAAAAATATCCTCCTGAGCATCACCTACAACCAACCCAATTTTCATAAGCGATACGCCAGTCCACTGCTTTGATGCTGCCAGTATATCGGCGAGCGTTGCTTGTAAAATGTGGCTGGATCTATCACTGTTCAATAATCCCAACTTTTTAAGCACTGCTTGACGCCCCGTTTCGCACTCCCACCAAAATGATGGAGTCTGCGCATTGACCTCAATCAAATGAGTGGCTCCAGCCGTATCTACGATGTATCCCAAGCGCATCATAGTGAGTTCTCCCCAGTCAAGCTGCGCTAAATCTTCGCAGATCACTGTGGGATAGCCACACTCTTTAAGCTCAGTTGCATCATAGGTTTGCATCACGTTGAGGTGTGCCTGCATATGTTCTGCTATCAGACATGATTGTACCCCAAGTTCTAGTTCAGATTTTTTACACCCAATGTGACTCCATGGTATACTCTCAAGCGCCGCATATTGCTCAGCACCGATTGTGTGATATCCAAATCCAAGACTAGCAAAAAAATCGTCAGAAATAGTCATCCGTTGCCATTTATTGAGCCTCCCTTGATGCCACCGTGTCCACCACTTTCGCCTCCAGTTGTGCCAGATCCGCCCCCCGAACGCTTGATAGTGGGTGAGTTGCCATTTGCGGGTCCGATATCAAATTTGGTGCCATTTGGTGCATTGTAGGATTTTGTGGTGCTATCGTAGTTGTATCCATTGTTATTGAGGTGAGATACGCCATTTTGAAAATTGGTATTGGGTGTATATGTGCCAGTATTCCAAATAGGATTGCCGATGTATGGATAAAAATAGGGGTGAAACGTCGAGACACCACTCGAACTCATGCGTTCACATGAAAAATTTTCGGTAGTTGCATTGTAGTCGCGGATAATATCGCCTACTTGGCAGTCGTTGCGGTTATTGTCGACAATATCAAGTGTCTGTCCATTTTCAAGAGCAATTTTACCATTATCGGTACTGACAATTTTTTGGTTGCGGATACTCTCAACCGCGCCGATCGCCTTTTCAGTGGCGTTGTCTTGATTATTTTTTGCTTCATCCATTGCCTTTTGCTCTCCCGAAAACGATTGCACTATTCCGTATCCACCAACTGCGACAAGGGCAATAATCACCGTCGCCGCTATTTTTTGAGACCAGGTCAGTGAGGTCATATTATTATTTTAAGAAAAGTGCTGTGGCTACCGCAAATCCCGCACTCAGGATACACACTCCGACAATATACACATACTTGTTTTGATCTTTGAGTATTTTTATTTCCTCCAAATCCACAATTCCCATCAGCAAGTCAAATGTTGTCAAAACAGCTGCAGTGGCGACCGGCAAAAACAAAATCCAAAAAAATGACTGTTCTTTAGCAAGAAGTTCAATCAGATATGCGGCAACATATAAGGTGGTTACCTGTATTATTTTGTAGATCATATTTAGTTCATAAACGCAAAATAGTTTTTTGTCAAACGTGAGACTGCACCCGCCATGACTTGACAAAACAGACAAAATATGCTTATATTTGAGCATCGGCATTATCGTCTAATGGTTAGGACGCAGGATTTTCATTCCTGAAACCGGGGTTCAATTCCCCGTAGTGCTACCAACCAATTTTCAATTAAAATATACCTCCTAGTGGGTATATTTTTGTATTTAACCATTATATTTTGCTGTCACCTGTACCTCAAGTTCAGTCACCAAATCAGCGATCACCGATAGCCCGCGTTCAAAAAATTGCTTGGTGCTTATGTCGATATCGTGTTCAGCTAGTAATTCTCGAGGTGGTTTTGAGCCGCCGGCTGCCAATATCTGCTTGAAAATAGGGACAAATGCGTCGCCTTCTTGAGTATATTTTTGGTATAGTTCGAGTGAGAGTAGATTTCCAAATGCATACGTGTAGCAGTAAAATGGCGTATGAAATATATGCGGAATAGCCGACCAATTCATCTGATACAACTCTTTGTTTTTTACAACTGCCTCGCCATAGAGCGCCTCGGTGTGCTGCGCCCAAAGTATATTGTACTCGCCAAATGACAGTGGATTTCCTGTTAAAAATGACTCATGAACCTCTTTCTCAAACGAAACGTACATAATCTGGCGAAAAATAGTCGAGAAAAAATCATCAAGCTTGGTGAGAAGGTACTGTAGTTTTTGAGCTGGCGTGAGGCGTGGCTCGAGATACTTGCCAAAGAGAGTTTCGTTAAAAATTGAGGCGGTTTCTGCCAGTGCAAGCGGAGATGAGTATACTGCTGCTGGCTGAATCTGAGAAAGCTCGCCGTGGATAGCGTGTCCCAACTCATGCGCGAGGGTAAATGCACTGTCCAGATTTGGGAGGTTGTTGAGCATAACCCAACTTTTAGTTCCTTTAGAGTAGTTTGCAAATGCACCACCAACCTTGCCAGTTTTTGGAAATACATCGACTTGCCCTGCATCAAATATCCTCCTTGATATACTCTCCCACTCAGTATCAAATTGCCCCGCACACTCAAAGTACCAAGTCGTAGCTTGCTCAAATGTTACCTCGTCCTCCTGCGTATCGATAGGAGCAAAGATATCCCATACTTCTAGTTTTTCCAATCCCAGCAACGCAGTCTTAGCCTTGAGAAATCGATGATATAGTGGATAGTGCTCGCGAACAGCACTCAAAAGATTGTCCACGGTTTGAGTTTCTAGTTCCTCGCTTTCATTGCGTGGCGCCATCACGCCATCGTATCCTCGCAGTGTGATGTCAGCCACCCAGCTTTGTACCACTGCGCTATATGCCTTGGCAAAGATGACTTGGTGCTCTTTTTGGGCGTATTTAGTAGCGAGAGCTCGAGTTGCCAATTCACGTTTTGTCCGATCCGGTGATAGTCGCATAGCACGTACCTCGCTTTCAGTCAGTGTTTTGAGTTCATCACCCACCATTAAATTATAGGAAAAATCTGCAGTAAGTTGCTCGTGCAAATCCACAAACGCGCGGGCGCCAGAGAGGGATTTTTGTGATAGTGCTCGTTCCGTTTTTTCACCTAAATAATGCTGAATACCCTGAGCAGTTTGTACAAAGTAATTTTGAAATAAAATCAGTTGTGGCTCAGCGCTTAGTGATAACAATCTATCATAGCCGAGTGCCAAAATCTCATCTTTGAGCG
>JAYUUP010000045.1:0-4376 GCA_043754825.1 bacterium
TGTCCTGCTTGTCCTTCTTCTTTGCGAATTTCATTGATGCTCGGTACGATAATACCCAACAGCTGAAATACGATTGATGAGGTGATATATGGTGAGATACCAAGCATCACAAATGAGAGCACACCATAGCCACCTCCTGAGATGACATTGAGCAATCCAAAGAGTGCATTTCCATCGATAAGCGATGATAAATCAGCACCTCCGGCAGTAGTGGTTACGCCCGGAATGGGTACGTGAGTGAGCAAGCGAGCAATGATCAGCAATCCGATCACTTTTAAAATTTTGGCTCTCAGTTCAGCATCCTGGAATACCAATCCAATTTTTCGAAACATAGATTATGATAAATACGGCACGGTTTATTGAAAATAGTCAACTTTTTTCTGCTACTCGTCAAAAAATGAATAGTAAAATTAGTGCAATTGTTGACTAAAAAAATTCGTTTTGGTGTTTTGGTCAAGTATGTCATTTTTATCGCCTATCCCTATTTCGCTGTATGATAGTTATCTCAAGCAACAAGTTGCACTGGATCCTGCTCACACAACTGTCAAAAATACTCTCAAAATATACTCGTGTGGACCGACAGTATACAACTACCAGTCAATCGGCAACATGCGTGCGGTTTTTTTGCCGGATACGCTCGCCAAAGTTGCTAAAATCGGCGGATGGACGGTAGAGTGGGCGCTCAATATTACTGATGTGGGGCACTTGGTTGGCGATGGCGATATTGGCGAGGATAAAGTGGAAAAAATGGCAAGAGAGAGTGGAAACACGGTGGATTTTATCGTGCAGCACTACACTCAGGATTATCGGGCACAGTGTGCGGCACTCCACTTTAATTTGCCGACAGGGATACTCAATCCGCGAGCGAGCGACTATATCGAAGAGCAAATGCAGCTGGCACTCCTCCTGGTGCAGCGGGGGCTAGCGTACAGTCTCAGTGATGGTATTTATTTTGATTATCACGCATTTCGCCTGCACGATGACTGGTATGCCACGTTACCTGTATCACTACGCAATATGCTCGAAAGCGCTGACAACCCTCAAGCCAATGCTGACCGAGCATTTAGTGACCGCGAGATCGTCAACACCCAAAAAGACCCTCGAGATTTTGCACTGTGGAAGTTTGTCGATGTGGATACACTACAAAAGTGGCGATTTATGGATTTTGCGAGTGCTATGGTTTTGATTGATGCGATACCAGCAGTTCAATTTGATACTGTAAATACTAAAAATATCCGAAGTAATTGGGGGTGTCCCGGATGGCACTCAGAGTGCGTAGCAATGATTTGCAAAACTCTTGGAAGTGGATTTTTGCCACAAGTAACTCCAAATAAATCAGTAATTGACGTGCACACCGGCGGCGAGGATCACATCGATATTCATCACAAAAATGAGATATTGCAATCAACCGCCCTTGGTTTTTCGCTTTCAAAATACTGGGTGCACAATAAATTTGTGATGGTAGATGGCACCAAAATGAGCAAGTCGCTTGGCAATGTCTACCTAGTCACTGGAAATAAGGCCCAGACTGGATTTGAAAGTATCCAAGAGCGTGGTTTTGACGCATTGTCTTATCGACTCCTTTTACTGGAGCACAGCTATGACACCCAGATGAACTTTACGTGGGACAAGCTGACCCAAGCCCAGACTCGTCTCCATGGCTTGCGGAAACTTGCCGGGATGATCGAGGGATTTGCTACGACTCAAGATCTTGTAGCTACAGCATTTGATGCCCAACCCGACAATACGATATTACAAACGCTCTGCAACAATCTCAATACCCCGCTATTTTTGGAGCAATATTCTCAGCTGTTATTGGATGCGGTAAACGCTATTCGCACCACCAACAGTATTACCCAGACTCAATACGATGAACTCATTTTTTGGGAAAAACATTTGTTGCAACTCGATTTATTTGGAGTGGTTCCAGCCGCTGTGCACACTCTAGCAAGCACTCGAAATGAGGCGAAAATTTCTAAAGATTATGCTCAGGCTGATACTATCCGCACTCAAATCACCAGTCTTGGATATGAGGTCGATGACTATGCGTTTGGGTCTGGAGTATGGAAACGCTGAGAGTTGTTGACAGCTTATTGTAGAGTGACTAATGTCAAAATATGATTCGGATTGAAAATGTCACCAAAGTGTTTCAAAAAAATATCATCCTTGAAAATATAAATCTGACAATCCACGAGGGCGAGTTTGTGGTGTTTATCGGGGGTTCTGGTGCAGGAAAGTCAACACTGCTCAAGCTCATCACTGGTGAAGAAAAACCCACTTCAGGTGATGTATTTATCGATGATATTCATGTAAATCGCCTCAAACCACGGGTGTTTCCCTATCTGCGCCGCAAAATTGGAGTCGTATTTCAAGATTTTAAGCTACTGCCGACTCGTACTGTATTTGAAAATGTTGCCCTGGCAATGGAGGTAAATGGCAAATCTCGCGCTGAAATTGCGGCTCGCGTGCCTCTCCTTCTCAATCAAGTCGGCATCCTTGACAAGGCAAATAGTCGCCCAAACGAGCTCTCTGGCGGTGAAAAACAGCGCGTTGCTATTGCTCGTGCACTTTCCCATGATCCGATCATACTCATGGCGGATGAGCCAACCGGAAACCTTGACAAACGCAATACCCTCGAGATTATCTCGCTCCTCTTGGCGATCAACAATAGCGGTACTACTGTGTTGCTAACTACCCACGACCACGAAATCGTTGAGCGGCTCAACAAACGTATTATCGAGATCCGCAACAATGGCATTTATATGGATTTAGTTGCTAGTAACTACGGGTATTCTCAAGAGCAACATAGCATGAACTATCCCACTCAGACCAGCTTGTGATGCAGACAGAGTATCGCAGATAATTCACGATACGTTTGCGTCTCAGCAGTGATTAATTGGGCTAAACTTTCTCTTAAACTTGTATTCGTTCGCCGTGTCCACAACCCAATTGGGAGTGATAAGTGCGACACAAACACATCTTCGAGCTGTTCTTTATACTCGTTGCCTTGAATGCCATGCTGGACACCCCACTGCACAAAATTTTGGATTTTCTGAATCTCGGTGCGTGCATTTTTTGGAAATACTACTCCCACTTTTTTGCAAAGTAGCTCAGCAGTTTCTTCAGAAAAAATATAACTTTCGATGGCACGGCGTCTCAAGACTTTCGCTCCCAAATTTATAGATTCATACTCCAAAATATCTGTTTCAGTTAAAAAATAATGGTCTCGATCACGCAGCATCAATACTTGAAAATCAACTGACAATGCTGGCCTAATTTGGGTTAAAATTTGAAATGACTTTTCGAGTTGGCTACTCCCGCGACTACTCGCAAACATCACCCGTGGCAAATGATCTCGAAACATAATATTGTAAATCAGCGCATCCTCTTGCACTCCTTCACCTTCGCACAACACAAACACCGGTGAATTTGGTGTTCTGAGCGAGGTTTGCGGCGAGTAAATATCTGAAAATCCTGCACCGAGCATCGTAGCGGCAATTTGCACAACTTTTGCGCCCCAGTATCCACTACTTCCTTTTTTGGTAATTTGCCCGTGTTTGCCCGCCACTTGACCATTTTTAAGAAAATACACCCGCTGCGAGTTTACGGTAGCACACGCACTGAGCACAAACGGCGAGTGGGTAGTGACAAAAATCTGGATATTGCACTGGGCTGAAAGTCGATGCAACAGTATCGGAATCGCTTTTTGCAGTAATGGGTGCAGGTGAGTACTCGGACTATCGACACACATGTATTTTATGCCTCCGACTGACGCTGCCAACAGCACTCCATAGGCAATATGGACCAATTTATTTTCACCCGCGCTAATTTTTTCCTCGTCTAGTTCAGGTGTGGGCTGTGAAATAATATCATTTTGCGCGCCAAACAACTCCATAACCAGCTGCTCGGCTTGAGAGAGTATTTGCAAGCTTATGATATCGGCGCTGACCCGATTTTGACGAGCGAGGGCGATGACGTCCATGCACACAATATGCTTTTTTATGAGTGCGGTGTAAATCTCAGAAGCAGCCTGAAAGACCTCAATTTCGTTGAAAATATCCCCATCGGTAAATGAATCAGTCAAAAAAAATGCGCTTGCTCGATTAGTTTCAAAAATATAATGCAGTATACTACTTTTTCCACTGCCATTTTCACCAACAAAATAGTTTACGTTATCAAAACTTTCTAGACGCACTCCCGCTGTAGGTATACCCTTGTAGCCGCTGACGAAGATGCTTTGTAACACATCATTAGTATACTCTAACGCAGTGTTTTGTGCAATTTATTTGTAGTATTCTTTGATTTGAAACACTACCCAGAGTGTACCAACGCCGATTGCAATTGAAAACAGGTCAAATCTCAATATTGCAAACACA
>JAYUUP010000046.1:0-4374 GCA_043754825.1 bacterium
AACTGGTGCCCAAGGTGCTCCCGGACGTGATGGCAAAGATGGTCAAACCATCTATGTTCCCGCTCCAGCTGCACCTGCTGCCCCGGTCACTGTGACTAACACTAACACCCTGACGGTCAACGTTTACGGTGGTGTTGCTACTACTGCACCCGACGGAAAGACTGTCGACGTGCGGATGCCCGCAGTTATCACTCCTTCTGTGATTCCTGCCAAACCTGTTTTTGTTTGCAATGGCGACTCGAGAGTTCTCTCGACGGTACAAGTCTGCATTTCCCCAGTAGAAATCTGCTTTTACTTGCTCGACGGCACTCCGATCACTGTGCTTCGTTACGAAGCGGCAAGTGGTGGTTACGTGTACTATCTCGCAAATGGAACTCAAGTGCTCGTCACTCGAGTCCAAGGAGGAATTTCTGTCCAACAAGTCCGATAATATTTAGAAACCAAGCTCACTCACAAACCTCTTATCATTTTAGATAGGAGGTTTTTTCTTATTACATTATAAAAATAGTTCACAAAAATGTACTTGCATATAGTAAAAAAATGTGCTATACTAAAAATAGATCTGATACAGATCAATGTGAAAAAAAGCAGGTATGGCTCAACCATATTTGCTAGGAGAAAACCATGAATAAGCTCACCATCGTGATCGCCGCCGTCGCCTTCAGCCTTTCGCTCGCTGCTTGTAATACTGCAGCACCTGCGCCAGCTCCTGTTGTTCCGCCAGTGATCGTGACCCCGCCTGTAATTGTCGAACCCACTCAGCCTGCGTTGGTTGAAGGCTTCTACAAGCTTCAAATCAGCGGAGATGATGTATATCTCTCCAAAGATGGGGTGAATCAACCTTACAAGCCCGAGGCTTACAAAAACTTAGTCGGCTTGGTTTTGGATAGTAAATATCCATCAAAGACGATTCGCTATCTCACAGCACCTGTCAACGTCGCAACGTCAAAAGATGTTGCTATCTGGCAAGGATATGCTGCGTTTGTTCACACCGCTAAACAAGGTGGTTCGCTCGAAGCTTTCTTTCGTTTAAATGGAAACAATAGTTTCGATGTTTCTTTGAACATCACTCGTTGTTTCAGCTTAAACCCCGGAAACCCTCTTGAATATCAAATCGGTGCGGTATACAACCCGTTCCCCGGTAAGCCCTGCCAGTCCTAGGATTTTTTCATCCTCTCACACTCATCCCATTACTCGTTTTTGAAGTAGTGGGATTTTTTTGTTGCTACAATCTAAAAATTGTGTTTACATACTATCGTACACAACCCATTTGTGTATAAAGGAGCATCTAATGAAAAAAATTAGTTTGTTAGCATTGGTCATGTTATCGCAATTTGCCTTTTCGGCAAACACTGTTAGCGCACGAGATTTATTTTCAAACCCGCGTGTTCAAACTACCCCAAAGACTCAGCAAATCTTGGAGGGAACGTACTCACTTGAGTATCGAGCTGACGTACAAGGCGAGATATACTTTACCAATTCAAATGGCAATGGTTTTAGCTTAACTCAAGCTCAAAATTCAATTGGCTATGTCCTCCTTGAGGAATACAAGTACCAAAACTATCCAAATCAATACAAGCCGATTAAGTATCTTTCTCAACCAAATGTAGCATCTAGTATCCAAGGAGCTGATTCACTTAAAAAGTTTATCTATGCAGGGCAGGCTTTGCGAGCAACTTTTCGCAAATCACAGTTTTATCCATATCTGGGATACGACGTGATTTTAGACAATAACCGATGTTTCAATTTGCAGACAGCCAACGGTAGTGTAATATTACCGCCTGGTAAATGTAGCTAAAAATTTAGTTATCATGCCCTCATTTACTTGAGGGTATTTTTTATACATTATATATTTGTAAATACTGCTAGTACCCTGTAAATCTCAGCTTAAAAATGCCCTTGCACATAGTTAAAATATATGCTATAACATATCTATTCATACCTGCGAAGTAATTGGCGTATGAACCACCAAAATTATGACTACGTCTACCTACAACTCTAAAGCCGGACTTTATAAATTGCTGACCGGCATACTACTTGCTACCGCTTTGGTAGTAGGAGTATTGACTCTTGGAACCTCGCTTTTTGCCGCTCCAGGATCAAAATCAGCTCAGGCTAGCATCATTGTCACGCCGATCGGTACTTGTGGTACCAACTGCGCTCCTCTTCCACCAGCACCGTGTAGTACAAACTGCGCGCCATTACCACTACCTCCTTGTCAGGACAACTGCGCTCCTCTTCCACCAGCACCGTGTAGTACAAACTGCGCGCCATTACCACCAGTATCGCAACCACCGACTTCAACTCCACCACAAGGTCCTTGTGATATTGACCCGACAATTTTGGGTTGTACACCTACTTCGGTACCTTCATCCAGAAGTCCATGTCAGATTGACCCAACTATCCTTGGATGTACGCCAGCTTCGATTCCATCTTCACGTAACCCATGTGATATCGATTCAACAATTCTAGGATGTACACCTGCGTCTATCCCGTCATCTAGAAATCCATGTGACATCGATTCAACTATCCTGGGTTGTACACCTACATCGATTCCATCTTCACGAAATCCATGTGATATCGACTCTACGATACTCGGATGCCGACCTTGTGACATCAACCCAAGCCTTCCAATCTGCCACCCGCCAGTTATTTCTAGCAGCAGCTCATCTTCACGACCACCAGTATCGTCTTCGAGTTCAGTCTCATCGACTCCAGTGTCATCGTCTAGTTCGAGCATCCCAGTTAGCTCATCATCTAGTGTGAGTAGCAGCTCAGTATCATCTGTTTCAGTTTCGAGCATGTCGTCTTCGAGCACTCCAGTAGTATCTAGCTCATCATCGAGTTCAGTCAGCTCAGTAGTTTCGTCAATAAGTTCATCTGTATCATCTACCCCAGTAGTTGTTTCATCGAGCTCATCGTCAAAACCACCAGTTGTATCTTCGGCATCGTCAGTCAACACTGCACCTCCTATCATTAAAACCGGTGGATCGAGCACTATCTTGACTGCTATCTTGTCAATGATTGCTGCAGCAGTAGTATTTGCACTCTCAAACCGCTCCAAATTATTGCGCCAAGCAGTAGAAACAGGAATAAGCAAATAATCTTATTAACATAAGCAAAAATTATCGCCTCTCGCAGGTGATTTTTTTGTGATCAAAGTAGTACAAATGTCTTGACCAAATCGGGTTTGTGAGTCAGATTTGTCAAAGATATGCCGTTGTCACCAACTTACAATTCAAAAGACTGGGAGCACAAAATTATGGCGCTATGGCGCGAGCAAGATGTAGGATCACCAGAGGTCCAAGGCGAAATGCAAGGACTAGATGACCTCGTCGCTCACGACAGTGTTTTTACTATTATTATGCCACCACCAAACCTGACTGGAAATCTACATGCTGGTCATGCGTTTGGGCACTATTTGATGGATACGCTTATCAGAATTCATCGACAACGTGGCGAAAAATCACTGTGGTTTCCTGGTGTTGATCATGCGGGACTGCAAATGGAAGGCGTCATAAATAAACTACTCAAAGAAAGTGGGCGCGATCGCAAAACGGTATCTGATGACGAGTTCTTGAAAATTACCTGGGAAAAAGCCAGCGAGTGGCGACAAAACCAAAAAGATCAAAGTATTGTTCTTGGTACGACTCCAGATTTTTCACGTGAACTGTTTACTCTTGATGAGCGAGCGACCAGTATGGTAGAGTTTGCGTATAAAAAGTATTGGCAAGATAACCTGCTTTATAAAGGTAGGTATCTTATCAATTGGTCGGTAGGACTACAAACGGCACTGTCTGATGTATCTGGAGAGATAATTTATGAAGACCGCGTAGACCCAATGATCACGTTTGGGTATGACTTTGTACGAATTGAAAATAGTGCGCCGAGTGTTTCTGATGAGACGATTGAAAGATTGGGTGAGTATTTTACTCAGCATCCAATTTCGGTTTCAACGGTGCGTCCAGAGACGATATCGGGTGATGTGGCAGTTGCCGTACATCCCGAAAAACTGCGAGAAATGCTGCACAGCGCCCGTATAGATATCTCAGAGCAGGAAACGGTGGTACAGGCAGTTGATAGTGGAGCGCTCAAGATTGTATTTTCGCTGGTCTCGTTTGGACTGATGCGGTTACCGCTGGTCACAAGTAGTGTCATCGATAAAGATTTTGGGACAGGTGCGCTCAAGGTGACACCAGCTCATGCCAAGGTCGATTATGATTTGTATCACGAATTGGTGGCGCGCTCAGTATTGCCAAGTGGATACAAGACGGTAATTTTGCGAGATGGCACGATGAGTAGCGATGCCGGAACTTTGTTTGAAGGAAAATCTGTGCTTGAGGCTCGAAACAGCGCGATTAAAAGACTCATTGA
>JAYUUP010000047.1:0-13211 GCA_043754825.1 bacterium
GGTAAAGACAAAAAAGTCTCACGATCAAAAAAACTATTTGCTAAACTTAAAAACAAAATTACCAATCGTCTCTCAGCAGTCAAAACTGCAAACCTTAAAAATTTACGAGAAAAGCTCACTACTGTAAATCGTACCGAAAAACGCGAACTCGATCTTGAAGGCGTAGTTATCAAACTCAAAAATGCAATGAGAACTGCAACGAGTGTAAAAGGCGAAAAAGCTATTGTGGAGCGCAATCATTTGATTCAATCTCTGGCAAGTGAGACCGTAAAACAACTAAACGAGGAAAGGGGAGGCAAAGAAGGTAACTCAGTTCACGTAGAAGCAAAGCGATTGCTCAGACTCGTGGCTACTCAATATCCTACAACATTTGGCGAGTAATATTCACTGAATCTTTGACGAAACCGAAAAAAGCAGGTTTGATCACTGGATTATGACCTATGATCGAAAAAGTGTGCCTACGGTGGCGTTTGTTGGACTGCCAAATGCTGGTAAATCCATGCTTATCAACCGTATTTGTGGCAAAAATACTGCGATAGTCGCCAACGAGGCGCACACCACCCGCGACATCAATGAAGGGTATGATTGGTGGGAAAACTTTTATATTCGCTTTGTCGATACCGGCGGATTGGTGCCTGATCCGGCAGATCGTATCCAAAAAGAAGTCCAAATCACCAGTTGGAAAGCGATTGCTTCGGCAGATCTGCTCGTGTGGGTGATCGATAGACGCCAAGACCCGGATACTATCTCGGACGTGATTGTGCAGCGCATGTGGAAGAGTGGCAAGCCCTTTGTCGTGTGTATCAACAAAGTAGACAACCCAAACAACGAAACGGAGATTTTTGAGTATGTACGACTTGGCGGAGCTGATTTTGTCAACGTGAGTGCTATGAATGGATTTGGTCTCAATGCCTTGCTAGACAGTATTGTGACACAGCTTAAAAAATTGAAGTTTAAACCAGGCAATGGTCCTGACGAATCTCTTGATGAATCTGATTTTCAAGAAAAAAAAGGCAAGCGTCACCAAGTAGTACGCTACAGTGCTGATGGTAGTATCGTGGTGTATCGTGAGAGCGGCGATAAGGGAAAGCCTGGACTTTTTGCCAGCGCAGAGACCGAAGACGTCAGGGCGGTCAAGGTGAGCCATATTTGCTTTGATTTGGATGATGTGCTTGTCAAACTTGAGCGGTATTCCTCAGAGGCAGTGCTGGATCACATTGGACAGGATCGATCACATGCGCGTCAAATTTGGACAACTTTTAATGAGATTCTATTGGCAAATCCTCACTTTTCAAATCTCGATGGGTTTGTAGCTGCAGCCAAAACAATGTTTCCAGATAGCGATGTGGGTGGGTTAGAAACGGTATTGGATGACATTATGGAAAACTCAGTTGATCTCAGTGATGAGTGGAAAGAGCAGCTCAATACACTCAAAGATGGAGGTTACAAACTGGCAATGGCGACTAATAGTACTATCAAAGGAAGGCTAGAATTATTTGAAAAAAAGCATGGAGTGTTGTTTGAAGAGTATTTTGATCCGCGCCGGGTAGGGTGCTCAAAGCCCGATGCCAAGTACTACGAGTATATTCTCAAGCAGTGGGACGCCCCAGCCGAAACCACGGTATTTGTCGACGATATGGCTGAAAATATCGCGGGAGCCCGTGATGCCGGAATGTGGGGTATCCAGTATATCTGGGACGAGACGGTATTTGCTGACGAACTTGACAAAGTGGAGCGTGGCTTTATCCCTCGGGTTGCCAAAACACCAAAAATCTTGTTGCTAGGTAAGCCAAATGTCGGTAAATCATCTCTTTTCAATGCACTATCACACTCCGATCAGCAGATTGTCACCGAGATTGCGGGTACGACATTATCAGTAAATGATACGCTAATCACTATCCCAAAAACTGGCAAAGAGTATGTGTTGCTTGACTCAACTGGTATCCGAAAAGCAGGAAAACGTACGTTTGGTGCCGAGACATTTGCGACGTATCGCACGATTGAAAGCGCCCATGAAGCTGATGTACTATTGTTTATCGTTGATGGATCTGAGTCGATTACTGCGCAGGATTTATTGGTAGCTGGTATTGCCAAAGAAACCAAGGCTGGATTGGTGGTAGTGGTAAATAAAGCCGACATCGCCAGCATCGAAGACAAAGAAAAGTTTATTAAAGATTTTACATACAAAATGAATTTTCTCAAGATTGATTCGTTTATCTGGACAAGTGCGTTGCTTATGAAAGAGGGGAGTCCGACCTATCACACTAGCGAAATTTGGCGCGCTGTCGACCAAGCATTTCTCAATCGTACGCAGTACCTCAACCGCGATGAAGTACGCAAAGTCTTCAACTACCTCATGAAGCAAAAACCGCCAAAAAAGCTGCACAACAAAAAACGAGCAGTTATTTACGATTTGGTATACGCCAAGAGCGCCCCGCCAACGTTTGAATTACTGGTAAAGGACAAGCACACCATCCACTGGTCGTATGTCCGCTTTTTAGAAAACACATTGCGCAAACAATTTGGATTTGATAATACGGGAGTTAAAATAATCCTCAGACAGATCAATAAAAAAAGCCTAGTTTAAAAAGCGAAGAGTCGAGAAAGGTGTATCAGCGCAGCAAACTACTTTTAGCGAGTAACTTGATTTAATAAAGCTATTTTTTTGCAAGTATCTTGATAAACTTTAAATATTGTGCTATCGTGTTGTTAGGAGGTGGTATATTGTGTTATTATCCGAGGTTGCACCATATATACTGTTAGTATTTTGCTCACAGGTGACATATGCAAAAATCCAGCAGCAGTACCAGGGATTACGCGAACACTATCGTGACTATATCACTATTGGAACGATGTGGCTGTGTCTCGGGGTTATTTTTATTAGTTTGTTTGTAGCGTTAAATACTCCGCAGATTATTGTTGATGATATCGTTATTTCTACAGCTAAAATGCTAGTAAACGCATTGCTTGTTTGCATTGCATTATATTTCAACTGTGCTATTCATATTGTATATCATACTTTCCGGCCCTAAATATGGCTTTTTTTATTTACATATTTCTGTTCATAACTAATTATATACCAGTAACTTGATTTAATACAGTTATCTAACATTAACCCACAAATATTTATTTAAAAAATTATGCCCGGTACCAAATTTACTCTTGCTCATCAAAAAAATGCCAATTCACTCCTTTTTCGCGCACTCGAATATCTTGGTGGTAAACACGGCCTCTTGATTGTCAGAGAACTCATGTATGGCGAGAAGCGTTTTAGTGAGCTTGAGCATGCTACTGGTATCAATACTCGTACACTCACGTTGCGACTCGAGGAACTCCGCAACAGCAAAGTCATTGGGCGGCGTGTGACCGACGATACTCCGCCACAAGCGATTTATATGATCACAGAAAAAGGTGCGGAACTAGAAAATATTATTGATGATTTGCGCAAATGGGCGGAAAAATGGCCGGTAGAAAAAAATGCCGACACTTTGTAGGTTTTAGTATTGACCAATAATACATTTAGTTGTAAATGCAAAGCTATATTCCAACTACGAGGTGGAGCATGATGAACAGTGTACAAACAATATGGCATGTTTCAAGTAAAGAATTAACCCGTCAAAGATGCATTTCACTCATTGATCAATCCATAAATACTAAAATAATTGGGTCGACTCATCAACACATAATTGAGCGGCATATTTCGATGGACTTTTATTATATATTTAATGGAGCTGAGCTTGCTCACAATAAAACCCCTATTACAATATTTGCAAGAAATATTTTAATTTACGATTTTGAAGAAACCGAATTTGAAATCACTGGTGATTTATATGAAGATAAACTAATTGAACTGGGTATCACTACGATGCCCTCATACAAAATTAAATTTAGATTCAATACAATTACATGTAAAAGTAGTTATGTTGAGTTAGAAAAATTTATCAGCGAATTATATTCTCCCACTTAGGGAGTTTTTTTACGCTTGAACGGTGACACTGGTGCCGACTGGCGCCCAATCCCAGATCCACCTGACCATAGTGTCTGGCGTATTGAGGCAGCCGTGACTACCTTGCTTGTGATAATCCTCACCTCCAAATACCTGACGCCAGTACGCATCGTGAATCCCATACCCTTCATAAAATGGCATCCAGTAGTCTACATGCAGTCGATACCCCACACCAACAAGATACATATCTGACTGCTTGGCGTAAATAGCAAACGATCCAGTTACTGTTGGCGTAGTATCTTTGCCAGAGGTGGTCGGGGAGGACTTGACTAAAACCCCATTTTCATAGGCATAAATTGTCTGGTCAGAGAGATCGATTACTATAGATTTTGCGTAGTTGATAGGAGCCTGTGGCACCGACTTATTTGAGTTCAGTAATTTTTGTTTCAGTTCATTTTCTGCTTTGATTTTTTCTTGTTCAGCGGCTATCCGAACACGTTCCTCTACTTCTTTTGTAACACGAGCGCGCTCATCACCAGCGAGTAGGGTGGTACGAACCAACAATGGTTGTACAAACTCTGTATTTTCTTTTTGCAGCTGAGCAAATGTTTTTTTGTCGAGTGCGCTTTGCCCGGTCACGCCATCCTTAATTTGATTGAAATACTCTACAAAAGATTGGAAATCTGGGCTTCCGTTGGCATACAATATATTGATATCTACTTGATGTATTAAAAATTGCTGAGTAATAGTAGCCGCGAGATTTTGCTTATTGGTAAGTTCCGTCAATGTTAAAAACTGCGACTGAATACTTGCAAGTTCAGCGTCGAGAGATGCTATTTGTGTGATGGTTTGTGCGCTTTGAAGTCCGAGCTGGACCGCATCAATTTTTGCTATAAATGTTTGTCGTGATTTTGTATCAATTGCAGTTTGAGAATCAATCGACGAAAGTGCAAATGAAATATTTTTTTGAGTATTTGTAATGGTGGTATTTAATTCTTTGGTAATTCTAAGTTGATTTTGATCTCGCGCATCGATCAGTAACGTAGCATATGCTTTTGCTTTCCACGGCAATACACTTTCTTGCCAAGATTTGGATTGACTTATATTGTGGGCTTTTTCTACTCCACTAGCATCCATTTGTACTAAACTTTGTTCAGCGCTTGCTGCCTCAACTAAAAAACGATGTGACCACGAGTAGGCTATAATACCAGAAACAATCAATAAAAATACGCTATAAATTGCTAGCTTTGTCCATAGTGAGACGTGATGAGTAGAGGAGTGCTCTTGCTGAGTCTTGCGAACCACTTTTAGCCCAGACTGTATCGCCAGTGACATAGAGTTTTATTTTTATTTTTGAATTAATATTAGTATATCTGAGAAAAACAGGTCAGTCAACGATTATTGCACTAAAACTCCTGCAAATTTTCCTGCCTTAAACAAATCATACAATATCTCAAACTTTTGGCTGCTTGAAAGAAGATCGTCACTGTAGGCAAATAAAGGTTTTTTAGGAACCGGTAATGCATGCACTATTTGATATTTTAAATTAGTAGTAAAACCACTTGATTGTGCCCTACGTATAAGATTTGCAAATTGTTGCCTTTGAATAGTATTTACTTGCTGAGAAATATAGGCAAACACATCAGACTCCATTTTTTCACCGTTGTTTAGTAAATTTTCATCACTTTTATACTTCTCCATTCCTGCACGATACGCTTGTTTTAGCACCACATCAAATGAAGGTAGCTCGACTGTATTGATACCTACATTTTTTAGCTGTTGATCCAATGATGACTGTCTCACGCTAAATTGTGCATTTTTTACCGTCATTTTTTCGTCTAGTTTTGCCATAACTTTGATAAACACCAGTCCAAAACGACGACTATATTCCTTCTTACCAACATATTTTTCATCAGCCTTCATAGTCAAATATTCTTCTGAATGATCTACCATATCTTCAAAAATTTGGATCGTTTTCTGGTTGTGGAGAAAATGCCGAGCCAAGACCTTCATATCTGATAACATCTCTTTTTTATCTCCAGAGAGCATTTCTTTTTGAGAAATATCTTCATCGGAGAGTTGAGTCAAGATTTTTGAACCAATGTGTTCAGGCAAAAATTTCTTCTTGGCTTGAGTAAAAAATGCCTTTACGCGCTCCAAAAATGATCTTGGTTTTTCTTTCTCAGCAGCCTCAGCAGCATCTCGATACGTTTGAGAATTGATACGCATTGCTTTTTTATCTAGTCCATAGTATTCTACCCCGACAGTCAATGCTGATTTTACTTCAGCAAATTCATGAGTGCTCATTTTCATAACTCGCGTGTCACTCAAAAATTCTTCAATTTGGTCATTATCAGTAATGGATTCCCGTATTTTGGGTGTATTAAGTTGTTTGTATGCGGCTCGAATAATATCGTTATGGTGCGTTACTCGTTCAAATAACTTGTACATGCTAGCGGTAGCCGGAGACAATTCGCCCGCTTTTGATATGATTTTATGCATGTCTTCAATCGGTGAAATCAATGTGATAAGATCACTTGCGGCTGTAGTTTTAGCAAACTCTTCAGGAGAATTTTTGTATTTTTTGATTAATTCCAATATATTATTCTCATCAAAATATCGTACAAACTCTTTGAGCTTTTTCAATAAATCAGAGTCTGAAAATTCAATTTCATGACTCCGGTCAAGCTGGGGTTCAACTTTAGACTTTGAAATCATTCGATCGAAAAACCCCAAAACTTTATTTTTAACAGATTCGTCAATAACAGGTTTGTACATTGTTATATTATAGCACAATTCTTTACTCTATACAAGCGAGTATTTATTTCCCCGGCATTGATTGGAACATCTCCATGAGTTCGCCAATACCGCCATTTTCCTGCATTTTTTTTACGATTTGCATCTGCAGTTTGGAGAGTGCATCCTCGATTGCCTCCAGGATTGCCTTACACATCATAGTATCAGGCTGGTTTTTTGAAATGAAGTTTTCGTAGACAAATGCGATCAACTCTGGATCAATCGTGATTTTTTCTACTTTTTGAGTACCATTGACTAGTACGGTGACCTTGGCGTTTTTGCTTTGACCCGTGACTTTGACTTCTTCAAGCATAGCAGAGTATTTTGCTTGTTTCTTTCGCATTTCATTGGCCTGGGCCATATTTTGCAACATGTTCATAATCTGATTAAAATCAGTATATTTTGGCTATTTGTCAACTCGGCGAGGGGATTGGGCAGCTAGAGTGTCAGCATTGAGCGATCTCCGAATTTTTGATCCGGCATTTGCAGTAAATACCTTGGTCAGCCAGTCCAGTGTCGGTCTCTGGTTTTTATTGGTGATAATTTCTATCGTATCGGCGTTTTGCAGGCGCGCATCAAGCTTGACAGGAGTACCATTGATAATCGCCATTGATGCAGTACGCCCCACGTGTTCATGTACTTTGAAAGCAAAATCGAGTGCAGTTGCCCCATCACGCATGTCAATCACATCACCTTTGGGCGTCATCACAAAAATTCGATCGTTGTAGAGGTTTATCTTGACTCGCTGTACATAGTCAACATCACGTACAAACAAGCGTTTTTTAGATAATTGGACAAGCTCGCTGATCCATTTATATTGCATCGGATCAAAGTCGACCACTCCGTCTTTATAGCTCATGTGTGCAGCAATACCGTACTCAGCAAACTCATGCATCGCGACTGTACGTATTTGAAACTCAAAAATATCTCCGGTTTTTTCGTATTTGACGGTGGTGTGGATAGACTGATAACCATTTTCCTTGGGACGCGCAATATAATCCTTAACGCGATCGTATTGTGGCTTAAAGTGCTGGTGCAGCAATGACAATATTTGGTAGCACTCATCGACTGTGTATGTGATAATACGCAGTGCAACTAAGTCATACACTGTCTCGAGTGAACCTTTGGCTTGGATTTTTCTGTAGAGTGAATAGTAGCGTTTTGGACGTCCTCCAACATCAGAACAAGCAATTTTAGCATCCTTCAGTAGTGTTTCAGTGATTTGAACCAGTCGATCAGTCACGGCTTGGCGGCGGGTTATTTCGACATTGGATTGTACGACAAGAGCCTTGTATTCCTCGGGATGTACATACGGAAACGCCAAATCCTCGATAATACCCCGAAACTTGCTCATACCTAAACGCTCTGCAATCGGCGCATAAATCTCAATACTTTCAAGAGCGATACGATATTGTTTGTCAGGGCGGACGTGCTCAAGTGTCTGCAGGTTATGAATGCGATCAGCAAACTTGATAAAAATAATCCGAATATCACGTGACATCGCCACAAACATCTTGCGTAGGTTTTCAGCATAGCGTTTTTCACCTTTATATTTGAGGTTTGAGAACTTGGTGACACCCTCGATTAAAAATGCAATTTCGGGACCAAACTCTTTTTGAATTTCGCGCAAACTCACATGAGTATCTTCAGGAACATCATGCATCAAACAAGCAGCAATCGTGGCAGCATCAAGCTTGAGCTCAGTAAGTTTGAGTGTAGCGGCAACCGGATGGATGATATAAAACTCGCCCGATTTCCGTCGCATTTCGCCGTGTGCCAGCACCATTTGCGTAAATGCCAAGTAAACAAGATCGCGATCTGGTTGCGATAAATACTCGATGTGTGGTTCTAGCATTTCCCACAGTTCTCGTGATGCTACATCCAAATCACTACTCGAAATTATTTTTTGCTTAGTGAGATCCATCATATATTTTGACTTTGAATGGCGCCTCTGTTTTAGTCAACAAATTAGTATTGCACTATCTCACCATCGATACTCGCCCATAGATACCACGTAGCAACGGAGCAATATGGACGCCAGTTTTCAGCCAGTTTTTGAGTAATTTCTTGGATTTTCTTCAGTTTTTTTGGATCGTCTTTTGTTATATCACTAAATAACTCCGGATAATTTTTTTGAATACCTCGCAATAATCCAATATCAAGTAGCGGCAATATATCCGGTTCATGCAGATAAAAAATACCAAGCATCTGCACCGTCCAAGGACCGACCCCCTTTATACTCACCAAACTTGGCATAATTACTGTTTCGAAATCTTGCTCCCAAAACATATTGTTTACGGTGTTGTCAAGAAAATACTGTGCGATATTACTCACATATTTTACTTTTTGTCCACTCAGTCCACACGCTCTCAAAAGCTCTGGATCAGCCTCAAGGATTGAATGGGGAGTAAAAATATCATTGACCAATGTCGCCACTCGAGAAAATATTGCATTTGCTGCTTTGACAGAGATTTGCTGACCAACAATCGATGAGATCAGAGCTCGAAATGGATCACCGCTTTTTTGCAGTTTTTTGTCACCCATACTCTGTATTATCCTTGCCAATACTGGATCGCAACTGCATAAATACTTCGTGGCATCGTCCCAAAATAGGGGAGTGGTCGATTGCTGTTCATAGCGAGTTGTCATGCGGATATGACATGTTATTTTACTCATTTTGACAATATGTAGCATGCCGGGTATCTTCAAAAAGTGATATATTTTATCCAATCTCCTGACTTTACCGAATTACTGGTGTATTTGGCTGAGCAATCAGGCTATCTCGATACTCTTTCGGTTGTAACGAGTAGGGTGGTACCTGGCGTTCAAAAAATGAGTATTCTTAACTGGAGTGAGCTCGAAACAGTGGTCAAATCAGACGATATTTTTGCTGAAAGTAGTGCAAACCAGATATCCTTGATTGATATAGGCGATTTAAATCTTCTACAATTTCCTGAAAACATAATAATTGACAGCGTTGTCTACCTGTATTCGTCGACTCAAGAAAAGCTACTTGCTGATGCAAAAAAAATATTGATGAAACGAGGGATTGATATAATCGAACTTAAAAAATCAACAGATATTATGCGAAAATCATTCGCAAACGACTATATTATTTACAGCAAATATAGTATCGACTCAAAAATTTTAGATACCATCGTGCAAAAATCAACAACCCGAGTCCAAGTGATCGATATACTTGACTTGGTGCATTTAGCCGGTGATGATGCCAAAAAAATACTTGCAATGGAGTTTGCGACTCCTGCATTACCGATTTATATGATGCAGTTTAGTTTATCAGATGCGTCCCGGAGTGCTGCGCAGTGGTTTAATTCACTCGATTCTAAAGACGATGTCCAGCTGGGACTCAGCATACTTCTAGGCAAAGTGACAAAAACCAGTGATACCAAGGCTCGCATGGCGACTCAATACATCGTGGAGACAGATTATTGGATGAAAACTCAGTCGATTGATGCACTCGTTGCGTTTCGGGTGTTGCTATGGAAATTAAAAAATGTGGCGCGGATTGAGACGCGTTTGTAGTCGTAGACTGTCAGTGATTGAATGTACTGTCGTCTTAAGTAGTGAAAAACGCTGGTAATTGCGAGGAAATTTGAGCAAAACATGATGTGAAAACATATTTTTTCTTTTGAGCATGCGTGCCGGGTAGGGTGGTGAGAGTGAGACAACGTCATTTTCAAGGTCACGGCTATACTCAGCCTGTTGCAACTCTTTTTTGAGCAATAAATAAACACTATCAATCAATTTTTTAGAGGAAACTTTTGATTTTTCTTGCGTAGTAAATAATAAAAGATTGGTAAATGGTGGAAATTTAAACTTTTCACGCTCTGCCAGCTCTCTTTTTACAAACGACTCGTACAGTGCAGCAGGCGTTGTCTCACTCAGCGAAATTTTAAGCAGATCGGTGATAATCGGCGCTTCAAGCGATGCCGTATCGACGATAATTTGAGTGTGCGACTGAATATTGATCAACAACTCGCACAAGCTTTTATACACTTCTTCGTGCACCAAGTAGTCTACACTCGCTGTCAGATTTTCTGCTCTCAGGATTACGATCGTATCAAACAATGAATAGTCAATTCCCGGATCAAATAGTCGAGTTGATAGTTCGATACTGTGACTGTATGGCGCAAACAAACGCAAAGTAGTAGCCTGAACTGGATCGCCCGAGACATGTTTATACCATTTTTTTACTGTTGTACCTAGTTCAGACTCTAGTTTTTCTGCCAAGTCCTCCACACCTCCAGATTTACTCAAAATATCAGATGAGTGGCATTCTGGGCACTCTTTTGGATATTCGTATACGGTTTGAGAGTGAGTATCGACAAGCTCCAGTTTTCCATTTCCGGAGCGGTACGTCACTAAAAATGAGTCACTCTCGGGACTACCAAAAAGGTGTCCACAGTTTTTACACATAGTAATTTGAAACAATCCGCGCCTGGGAAATATAAAGAGAGTTTTCACCTTGATATAGTATAAAATAAGTCGTAAGTTGTCGAATGTCATGTAATCAAAGCCATCTAGACAAAATCACTGTCTTATAGTATACTCCCATCAACATTATGAATGAAAAGCAGTATCAAAATACCAGACGGGGCTTTGCGGTGCTTTTTTTTGTTTTTTACGCTATTATATTGGCTTGTTGGTTGTTTGTGTTGGTATTTCACTTTGCTACGTTGTTCGCAGACAATTCATTTGTACTCTCAAACTATTTGCTTAAAGGGCAATTTCTCTCCAAATCTGAACTCGGTGCCAATATATGGCTGACAATTATCGATATTGTCCTCAAAGCCAATTTGTTGATCCTTGGTAGTGTGTTTGGCACAACATTTTTGATTTACAATGTACTACCTAAAATGAAAAAGATGAATGCTGGAGTACTAGTGTTTGCATTTGTTGCTACTTATATCCCAACAATACTCACGATACAATCATTTTTAACGGCACCAAAAGGCAATTGGTTAAATAACCACCTTAGTATTAACGAGTTTTTCATACTACTTTTGCTGTATCCTCTCAATTATGCGGTATTTTTCTACTTATACTATATTGTAGATATGTATGTTCTTGAGCCAAACCGTCAGGCTGCTGCTGCAAAACTAGCAAAATAGTTATATTTTATGTACTATTATCATGTCTTGGTCGAGACGTTTGTACCTTTTGATTTGTTGACGTACAGTAGTGAAACTGAGCTTGCTATCGGACAGCTGGTGCGAGTAGGGGTACGCAAAAGAGAAATACTCGGTATCATCATCAAAGTATCACAAAATGACCCCGAATTTAGCGATAAAATTAAGCCAGTTGTGCAAATAATGCCATTTGTTTTTGCATCCGAGTCACTCAAATTTTTATCATTGTTTTCCTACAATACCTTTAACAACAAACACGCAGTATGCGAGGCACTGTGCACGCCGCTCAGAAATCTCAATACTAAAGATTGGAGCACTATTCTATCACCAACTTTAAAACAAGCTTTACATAATACGAACATCACGACACCAGTGTTTTACAGAGATAAAGAGACATGGGTTCGTATAAAGTATATTATACGTAGTTTAATCTCACAACCGGGGAGTCGCCAAATCGCAATTATTTGTCCCGAGAAAAGTATTGTTAAAAAAATTATTGCCCAGCTACAGCAGGAATTTGTCGATATTGTGGTTCACCAATACTTTGGTGACAAATCAAAGTCGAGTCGCACTACTGTCACCGCTCTCATAGCTCAAGACTCAACTACAAAACCAAATATTGTAATTGGGACACGAGCTGCAGTGTTTTTGCCATTTTCGCACCTCACCTCCCTACTCATGATTGATGAGGCAAACCCGTTTTATATCCAAGAGCAAAATGGGCTGTATTATGACACTCGTGATGCGGTTTTTTTCTTGTCACAGCTCTTTTCTTCCCAATTATTTTTTGTATCAATACTTCCCTCAGTTCGGCTGCACAGTTTCTATCCTGAGAACGATTTGAATGTCAATACTGCTAATCTACCACAAAATAGTGAAAATGCACCACAGCTCAAAGTGTATGAGCAAAATCGCCGAGATCTCTTTTTCGACCTTTTTTCCAATGAAATCCTCAACGATATCAAGGTGACTTATAGTGAAGGGCAATAATTGCAGTTGACAAATTGTGATTTTGTGAGTGTCATACTCACGTTCGTGCCGTCATAGCTCAGTTGGTAGAGCGTTTCCATGGTAAGGAAAAGGTCAACGGTTCGATTCCGTTGGGGGGCTCGGCGGGGTAGCTCAGCTTGGTAGAGCAAGCGGCTCATAATCGCTGTGTCGCCGGTTCAAATCCGGCCTCCGCTACGAGTGAAAAGTCCCAAACATCCTTGAGGGTGTTTGTGGGTTGCCTCAAGAGTTAATGTATTGGCATGAAAACTTCAGTAATCGTGGCGGGCGCACGGACTCCGGTAGGTCGATTAAGTGGAGCTTTGAAGAAC
>JAYUUP010000048.1:0-4338 GCA_043754825.1 bacterium
CAAGTCATTGGTATCTCTAAAGACAGTGTAACAACCCACGAAAAATTTGCCACTGGCTGCAATCTCAATACATTGCTACTTGCTGATGAAGACGCGCTGTTGCTGTCCGCACTTGGAGCCATCGCTGAAAAATCCATGTTTGGCAAAAAATATATGGGCATCGAGCGCTCAACATTTTTGATCAATACTATAACCGGAAAAGTAGAAAAAGAATGGCGCAAAGTAGTCCCAATCGGACATGCGGCAAAATTGCTTAAGGAATTAGCTGCTTAGTTCATTTTGACATAAAAAACTGCCATGTACTGGCAGAATAATGTAAATATAGGATTATATATTATAACCTTTTTCCAAGATGATTCTCAAAATGAGATTTTGATGCGGATCCTTTTCATGACGTATTAATATTATAAGATAGTTTGCATCCATCGTATAGAGTGTACAATAACCATCTTTATGGTGAGTTTTTTTAGTATTACCCATAACAATAATTGGCATATCCATATATATTCTTCTAATCAAAAGCTGTTTTTCAAGTTCAACTGGTATGTCAAAATATAAGTGAATTGTAACAAAAGAAATCGCTAGTGTTAGCACGAATAATATTGGTAGAAATGTCAATGAGAAGTAAAACGATAAAATGGTAAGTACAAGCAGTCGCACAGTCAGTAAAAGCCATTTGTTAAATTGAACACGTAGTTTTTTCAAAACATATTGTTTGCCTAATTCATTATCGATAAATTCACAACTATAAATTTCATGTCCTGGAAATGATGGAATTTCATGACTTTCAATTAAAAAATCTGTGCAAAAATATAAATCGTCCTTTAGTTTATGCATATCCTCAGTTTTCAAGTCTGTAATCATAAAACCAGGATAACCTTTAAGACGAACTGCAGCTTCGATCTCATTTATAAACTCAGTTTTGCTCATTATATCTCCTTATTCGTATCAAACTGCGATATGAATACATGTTTTTAGCATATATTTTTACAATTGGCAAACCCTTTGACAGCTCTCGCAATTGAGTCAATGCTCTCTTAAGTTTATGTTTACAAATACACCGGTACGCCTCTCTACTGAGATTACCGGGCAAAAAATTACACTCGAGACTGGGCTTTTGGCTCAGCAAGCCACCGCAGCAGTGCTCGGAACAATCGGCGAAACAACAGTCCTGGCAGCAGTCGTTGTCGGCAAACCGGTGGGATTTGATTTTTTTCCATTGCAGGTAATTTATGAGGAAAAACTCTACGCCAGCGGCAAAATCAAAGGGTCACGGTTTATGAAGCGTGAGGGGCGACCGAGTGATAATGCCGTGCTTACCGGACGCCTGGTCGATCGCAGCGTGCGCTCACTATTTCCTGACACTATCCGAAATGATATCCAGATTATCATCAGCGTACTCTCACTCGACGAGGTCAACCCGCCTGACTTGATATCGGTATTAGCAGCGAGCGCAGCACTCAAACTCTGTGGTATTTCTGAGTTTTCTGGCCCAGTAAGCGCGGTACGCATTGGACTTGACTCAGATATTAACGAATACTTGCTCAATCCAAGCTATACTCAGATGCACACCAGCGATCTCGACTTGGTGGTCTGTGGAAATGGGGATAGTATCGTCATGGTGGAAGCCGGGGCTCAAATCGTACCTGAGGAAATTATTGGAGCGGCGCTCGATGCTACGACTCAGTATTTAACAGGTTTAACTCAATTTCAGCTTGACTTTTTGGCACTAAGTATGGATGCGGGACTCGTCAAAAAAACTGAGCTTTCGCATATTGCCACCCACCCAATGATCAATGAATTTTGGGCACAACTTATGGCTGATACTGATCACGCCATGTTTTCAGGAGGCACCAAAAGCGAAACCAATGCTCGGATTCACCATCTCAAAAAGACACTGCGCAGCCAACTCAAAACCCTGGTTGACACAAAAAAGGCTGACGAAACCACCGATCAAGTACGTCAAATCCTAGCTACCATAAAAGCAGATGAGGCAGCAATCGAACAGATATCTTTGCATTTTGACATCGGTTATGACCGACTAGCCAAAAAACTCGTCGAGAAAAATATTTTAGAAAATGAAAAACGTATCGATGGACGACCGCTCGACCAAACCCGTACTATCACCGCTCAGGTTGACGTATTACCACGCGTGCACGGTGCCGCACTTTTTGAACGTGGCGAAACACAGGTACTAACTGTCCTGACTCTTGGTACCAACCGTGATGCTCAGACACTTGATGACATGGAAAACTTTGAAGAAGAGCAAAAACGCTACATCCACCACTACAATTTTCCGTCATTTTCAGTAGGCGAGACTGGACGCTACACCGGACCAGGACGACGTGAAATCGGACATGGCGCCCTAGCTGAGCGCGCGATACTGCCGGTGCTTCCTGATGCTGATGCATTTCCATACACGATGCGTCTGGTGAGTGAGTGTTTGGGTTCAAACGGCTCAACCTCGATGGCATCGACCTGCGCCTCAAGTTTAGCACTGATGGCAGGCGGCGTCCCAATTACCAGCCATGTAGCAGGCATAGCCATGGGATTGATCCTCGGAAAATATGAGCAAAGCGAACTCAACACCACTAGGCTTAAGCTGGAAAACGAACTTGTAGAGCTAACACCGCTGACCCTCAATCACGCCCCTGCACTATTTGAAAAATATACTATCAGCGTAACTCAGTTTTTATCACGCGGACCCTACGAGACACTAGAAGATGCTCAAAATTATATAGTATTTGCTATGGAACAAGCACGTCTCAACAAAACTATCACGCTTGCAATTGTAGATCCAAAAACCAAGGAACTGTATGGTGTAGTCGATGTATACAAAATCGAAAGTGGTCACCCGACACTAGGAGTTTGGATTGGTGAGCCGCATCAACGCTCGGGATTTGCGCGCGCCGCACTCACTTTGATGATTGAGTGGGTCAAAAATAATCTGAACTACGAGTATATTCGTTATGATTATGACGAGCGAAATGCCGGTAGTGCGCACCTGGCGGCAAGTTTTGGATTTGCAGTACATCTGTATTATCCAATTGTAAAAACTAATACTGGTGAGGTCTTATCACTCGTTGAGTCACGCAATTATATCGGTGCAAAAGCTGTTAAAAGCGCACTTCTCACTGATATTCAAGGAGCAGAGGATCACTTTGGCGATATGGATTTCAAAGTCACCGGAACCAGCGAGGGTATCACGGCCATCCAACTCGACAACAAAGCCGCCGGACTAACCCCTGCTATCCTCAAGGACGCACTCACCCGCTCACGTGAAGCACGTCTGCATATTTTAGATGTTATGAATAACACCATAAATGCACCACGACCCGACATCAGCGAGTACGCGCCGGGTGTCGCCATGATAGATGTGCCATTTGAAAAAATCGGTGACGTGATCGGACCTAGCGGCAAAACTATCAAGTCAATCATCGCTAAAACTGGTGTTGACATCGACATCGCTGATGATACTGGCAAAACCTACGTGTATGGACGTGACAGCGAAAAAGTCCAGCAAGCACTCGAGATCATCAAGTCTCTCATTAAGGAGTACGCCCTCGGTACTGTAGTCCACGGAGAGGTGTTTCGAGTAGAGACTTACGGCGCATTTGTCAAGATTGATGGCGGTGACAAAGAGGGTATGATCCACATCTCGGCAGTCAGCAAAGATCGCTCAAAAAACGCCACTGACTTTTTCACGTTTGGACAAAAACTAGATGCAATCGTGAGTGAAATTAACGACAAGGGACAAATTCGACTGACATTACCAGAAAAAAAGGCGTAAAAAATCCACCCGGTTGAAGGGGTGGAAAATAGTAAGAAGTGATTACATTCTAGCGATAATCTGCTGACGAAAGGTATTGATGTTTTCCATAACCGAGTGACTACCACCGGCATACGCACTGAAGGTATAATCGTTATGAAAATTTTGCAGGTCTTCTATAGTATCCACCACAAAAACTTCTCGCAAATATCGCATAAACTCATGGGCAGACCTACATGGTACGATACTACTTTCTCGCCCACTGATCCAATCCAGTTTAGTGCTAGGAAACTGATTTACGAGTGTATCGATAAACTCACGAGAAATATTGTGTCGCATCTCATGAGAGATTGAAACCATTCTCAATGAATCGTAGATATTTTTTAATTGGGACCATATGCTAAATGTATTGTCGAGAAATGCAAATGACAACCGAGGTAAAAACCACATCGCCTCAAGCCAGCGAAGCTCAGACATAAATTTTCTCAGTAACTCAAACTTGCCAAACTGGTGTATGCCCGTGGGCTCTATCAGCATGATTTTAGTGACTCGATGACGAAAACGCTCAG
>JAYUUP010000049.1:0-4269 GCA_043754825.1 bacterium
AATCTATCATCACAAATCACTCCGCTGTACCGATCGTAGATGTAAAACCCGTATTCACCAAACATTTTTTTGATACGAATCGTGCCAAGTGGTGCCAAAAGCTCCCTGATAAACTCTACAAACTGCGTGGTAGACGGCATATTATTTGGTGGGGATGTTTTGCTGCCATTTCCAAGCGTCGTGGCACATATCCTCGAGGTTTTTTTGGGATTTCCAGCCGAGTAATGTGTGAGCTTTGGTGGCATCGGCATAACAGGAAGCGATATCACCGGGTCTGCGTGCATTTATCTCGTACGGTAGTTCACGTCCGCAGGCTACTCCAAAAGCCTGAATCATTTGCAGTACACTATATCCCTGCCCGGTACCAAGATTTAGCGTGGTTTCGCCAGTATTTTTAGCAATGTATTTTAGGGCTGCCACGTGTCCCTGCGCCAGGTCAACTACATGCACATAGTCGCGAACTCCGGTGCCATCAACCGTGTCATAATCTCCGCCAAACACCGATACTTTTTCGCGGATACCACTAGCAACTTGCGCGATATATGGTAGCAAATTGTTTGGGATACCGTTTGGATTTTCACCGATCAGCCCTGACTCGTGCGCTCCAATTGGGTTGAAATACCGCAAAATCCCCGCCGCATTTTGAGCGTTTGTCTTGAGCCAGTCTCGCAAGATCATCTCGGCCATAAGTTTGGTTGCGCCGTAGGGATTTGTGGTGGAAAGTCTAGCATTTTCAGTGATAGGCAGCATTTCTGGGTCGCCGTATACCGTTGCTGAAGACGAAAATATGATTTGGTGAACATTAGACTTATCCATTTGCTCGAGGATTGTGAGCAGACTATCAAGATTGTTGCGGTAGTACGCCAGGGGTTTTGTCACTGACTCACCGACTGCCTTGAGGGCTGCAAAGTGAATAACTGCCGAAAAATCGTGAGTATCAAATAAATTTTTAACTGCATTGTTATCAGTGACGTCGACCTCGTGAAAATCAATTTTTTTACCGCAAATATGCTCGAGGTTTGTCAGTACATCGCAGTTGGTATTGACCAAATTATCGACGATAACTGGAGTATATCCTGCGTCGATCAACTCCACTACTGTGTGTGACCCGATGTACCCAAGACCTCCTGTTACTAAAATTTGTTGTGTCATGCTTTGGTGCTAAATCTGATAATTGATATTGTCAAAAGTAAATATATGTGCTATTTATGATAGGGACCTTGGAGGTTTATTGTGAACAGCAAAGTTGAATTACCGAAAAAAATCGGTGTGCAATGGCCAGAAAAATTTAATCAATTTATTGATAATGATTTACCTGTCGTACAATACCCTGGCGCTGATATTGTCAAAATGTACCTCATATCAGACACGCAAATTCAGAGTCTGCAGCGTATGTTTAGCGATTCTAACGGCTATCATTTTGTAACCAGCCGAATGTTTTTGTCATTCAATGAAACTGGCCAGATTGTCGAAAGTCACTCTCAGCCTTTTTTTGACTCTCTCGAACGAATCGAAATTGAGTCTTGGGTACAAAGCGATGGTAGCGACTATGTTGCAAGCCAATACATTTTGTACAATTACCATATCCAGTAGTTCAAAACCTTGTAGTAGTCCATTTGTTTGGACTATTTTTTTATTGTGTGGTATACTTTTTAAAACAAATATGAACAGCGAACAAAGACAAAAAACCGAGAAAACTCAAATCATACCACCCGGAATTATCAAGCAAAAGTCAGATCAGGCTAAACTTGCTCGCAAACAGTTAATTTCAATGTTCTCCTTTTTAAATAAAGATGAAGTTAAAAATGCAAGTGAAATAGTAGATAATAGGTCACGGGCACGTAAGCTACGCTCCATTCGTGGATCGATTACTACAAATCAGGCAAGCATGGTGTTTAGCGGCGCAGATCGTGCCAAAGACGGGTATCGACGTGAAAAAATTCTTAATGAAAAACATACTGTACCTACGGCAGAGTTTGGCGCAGGAGTTTTTGATGGCGTAATTTCAAGTCCGGAAGCACTGCAAGCACTTGTTACTAGGGTTATACCTGAATTTTTGAGAGAGTTACAATATAATACCGCCATAAAATCATCTGAACAAAATGGTGAATGGAATGCCTCATTTGAAGGAGGTGAGCGAGCAGATTCTTCTCAAAACTCAGATCAAACTCAGATCATATTGATGAAATTAGTTTTTCATGTAGATGCACTCAAGAATAAAATAAAAGAAGTGCTTGGAATCGATATAAAGCATTTTGGGCAAAATTATATAGAAGCAAATAATCCAAATGGTTATCTAGAGGACGAAACACTAGATTTTCTCACTGCAATATATGAAATTGCAAACTTTAACGAAGAAAATACAGCTTTTGCTCAGAACTGGGGGATTTCACTGTATCCTTCAAATCATAATACTTTTGAGAAAAATAAATAACTTTTGACAATTTAGCCTATCTCGACTCAACTGAAGCCAACTATGGCTTTTTTTGATGATTTTGAAAAGTGTAATTCTGTCTCCGAGGCGCTGCGGGTGCGAGATGAAATTATGAAAAGTGAAGAATTTGCTGAATTAAAAACTAAAATTGCTACTGCGACTCCGGATCAAAAAAAGGAAATTGGTGGGCGACTAAATGTACTCAAAACTGAGGTGCAGACTATGTGTGATACACGAATTCAGGCTATCCAAGCCGAGCAAGAAAAAGATCATTTTGTCGAGTTTGATCCGACATTTTACAGCAAAAAGTATACTGAGGGGCGCCAGGGTAGTGTTCACCCGATTACCCAGACAATTGAGGAGATTTTGGCGATATTTACGCGATTTGGGTTTGACGTGTACGATGGTGCGCAGGTATTGGATCAGTGGAACAACTTTACGTCGGTCAACACGCCAGATTATCACCCTGCCCGCGACATGCAAGATACATTTTTTGTGGATGTCACCAATGACAAGAGTGAAAACTTGGTGATGCGCACCCAAGCCACTTCAAATTTTGCCGAGTACGCTGCAGCGCATAAACCGCCATTTCGAGTCATATTTCCCAGCATCACTTTTCGCAACGAGGCCATGGATGCGACTCACGACATCAACTTTCATCAGTTTGATTTGTGGATGATCGACCAAAAGCTAAATATGTCGCAGTTGATCACCCTCATGCGCCAGTTTTTTGCAGAGTTTTTTGATTCACCAAATATTAGAGTACGCATCAGACCTAGCTTTTTTCCGTTTGTGTTGCCGGGATTTGAAGCAGACATTTCGATACCGGGGTATAAAGATGGCAAGTGGATCGAGGTATGCGGAGCTGGGCTAGTACAGCGCGATGTCCTGAGTATGGCAGATATCGACCCTGACCAGTGGCAAGGTATCGCCTGGGGATTTGGGCTCGACCGGTTGTGCATGATCAAATATCAACTCCAGGTCATCTCGCAGTTTTACAACGGAAACCTCAAATTTTTACGAGGAATTTAAACGATGCTTATTATGAACGGCGAACACGAGCTAGTCACAGATGAAAACGAGGATCGGTTGGTGCAGGTGCCGTTTGACTTTTTGGATAGCACACTTAAGGCCGCGGAGATTACCAAGCAAATTTCGTGGGTTGCGACACATCGCTCCAGTCAGTTTATCCCAAATTTATTTTCGCTGCGTAGTCATAAAAGCGTAGCCGTACGCCGCAAAGCTGCTGAGACACTGACATTGTTTGCACCAAAAGATAGCGAGTCCGAGATCGAGGCCTGGCAGGCAGATGAGTCAGATCGAAACACTTGGCTACTGCTCGAAAATCTCAAAGACGAGATCGTGCGCCGAGCTAGTGGTGGACTCGAGAGTGACAAGCGGGTATTTACGGTGTCGGAAGCGCTGTACTTTGTCCGCAAGACTATCGGTGCACGCGAATACGTGATCGAAGGTGAGATCGATGAAGTGCGAATTTTTGGGACAGATCATGCGTTTTACTACCTGGTACTTAAGGATGAAGAGGGCGAAACAATGCGCGCCAACTGTCCGGAGTTTGTGGTCGCGCGGCTTGGTTTTGCACTCAACGAAGGGCTCACTGTGCGAATAAGAGGTGCGTTCAAAATCGGGAAAAATGGGATGCTCTCCCTGGCGATTGCTCATATTGAGCTGACCGGAGAGGGCGCACTGGCTAAAAATCTGGCTGAACTCGAAAAAAAACTCATTGCTGAGGGACTTTTTGATATATCTCGAAAACGAACACTGCCACCATTGCCACACCGTATTTTACTCATTGCTAGTCCAAACAGCGCAGCCAT
>JAYUUP010000050.1:0-4264 GCA_043754825.1 bacterium
ATCGCATTGCATTTTTGAAAAAAATTGTTTCTAATCATATATTACAAACGAAAGAAATTTGGTTTGACCGAGAGATGAATTTAGATAAAGTTAATGAAATAAAAACATATTTCAGTCGTTTTAATATAATTGTAGGCAAATACTTTAGTAACAATAAAAAAATTTTAGATACATATGATGTACTCAACACTGACAAATAAATATCATACGGTGTTTGTTGATTGGCATGGAGTGCTCTCTGATCGAGGGTACTGGGCTAGCACATCAAAAAAAAGTTATGAGCTAGCAAAATTTACAAATTATTTATTTGAATCAAGCGAAAAGTATGATAATCTGATGAGAAATAAAATAACTTTAAAACAAGTTTTAAAAGATTCTGGATCAGAGTGTACAGTTATGCAAATTCAGCAATATTTTCTTGATGATATTAAATTATATAAACCAAATATTGAGTTACTAACTTTGATAAAAAACTTGTTTTCAACTGCAAAAATATACATACTGACCGATAATATTATATTATTTGAGGAAATAATCACCTTTTATAAACAAGACTTAAGCAACTATATTGATGGGCATTTTTCGTCTCACGTGTTTGGTGCACTCAAAAAAGATACTATATCGTTGTTTGAATATGTGAAAAATAACCTGGGACTTCAAAATTTTGAAAACTGTCTACTTCTAGATGATAATTTTGAAAACTGTGCGAAATTTAAAACTGAAATGGGAAATATAATATGGCTCAATTAAAACATGTACAAATTTATAATTCCGAACGATTTCAGCATGACTATATATCAAGTATTATAAATGGTAAAAAAACAATGGACATCAGATTTTTAAATAGAAAATCAGCGCCTTTTTCAACGCTTGTTAGCGGAGACCTGGTATATCTAAAAGAATCAAGCAAAAAAATTAAAGCTGAATTTATTGCTTTTGATGTTACAAAAATTATTTTGGAGCACAGCAGTCAAGTAGAGTATCTTTTAAAGAAATATAAAACACCTCTTGATATTACAAATTCAGATGAAATGAGCTTGATCATTAAATCATATCAGTCTTCAAAATATGCAGTTATTTTTAAAATGCAAGCTGTTAAAAAAGTTGAAGGTATTTATTATAATTCAAAAGGAAACAGATCGAGTTGGATAACAATTAAATAACTATGTGCGATTTTTGTGAACTTTCAGTGCGGCGAGACCAGATGATATACACAGATGATGCTGTCATGATACTATATCCGCGAAAGCCCCTGATTTTTGGGCATGTTTTGGTATTGCCAGTGTGGCATGTGGAGTTTTTTCATGAACTCGAGGATAGAGAAATCGTCGCTATGAAAAATAGCGTAGCTCATCTGGTTGAAGCATTTGAGAAAAGTTTGGATTTGAAAGGATACAATATATTTAGCAACAATGGAGTGCAGGTGGGACAAAGTGTGCCGCATGTACATTGGCACATTTTTTTACGAAGTTTAGATGAAATACACTCGCCATATGATATCCTCAACGGCAAATACCCGAGAGTGAACTTGGATTTTTTAAGTGATGAGTGGAATGCAAGAAAGCTAAAATTGACCATGCTACTTTTAAAATAAATTATAGTAATTAGCTCAGATTTGTGGGCATTTTTCATTGTCCCTCAAATCAAATGAGTACACATCTCATTGCGAGGAATCAAGCAAACTAGAGCCAGGATATTGTTGCAAAAAACTAAAATTCGTGCTATAATTTGTGCAAATGTCACTGGAAAAACCATATTCTAAAAAAGAAACAAAAAGTGTACTAAAACCATTTGAACTACCTCCTGACAGTACTCTGCCTCAAAAGCTGGCATTACTTCGGGACTATGCCAAGGAGCGGACCGTATATCCTGCAAGTTTAGTGCCTACTCCTACGCAACAAGCTCAAGGAATAACCAAAGGCACACCAGTACCTCCAGAACTGACTCCTGAATTTGTAGACAATCTGACTGCAGATGAACAACAACACTTTTTGGAGAGTATCCAAGTGCCTGAGTATCAACATGGTAATCTAGAAAAAAGTAAAAATCATCGTGTGCTCGAACACTACGCGCAAAACGATACCGAAGGTGGGGTAGAGCAGCCTGCGCATATTGACTCGGGTGCTGTTGATAAAATTCGCCGTTTGGGGTGGATAGAATCGTTAAAAAAGGGAGTAAATCGCATAACCCCAGCGGGCAAAGAACGGTATGAGCAGGCAGAAGCAAAGCTACAACTGACGAGACTATTTACGGAGTCATTTGGTATTCGTGGGCTTGATCAGTACAAGTCTACTGGATATACCAACGTGCTGAGATTATTGAACGCTATCATGCAAACACCTGGTGCCACCACTCGCGAACTCACTGATACCAATCAAATGGATGAAAACGTAATCAGATACATTGCCTCCATATCTGCTCTGCCTGAGAATCAATTGATAATTGCTACAGGAGTGGGAGTAACGGGTGATCCAAAACGGTACACACTGAGCGAGCGGGGTACATTTTTTGCCTCGGAGGGAAACAAGATACTCGCTGCCATGGGAGAAAATACCCAACTTAAATCGCGCGCACCTGAAGTAGATGCAAATAATACATCAGTCGAAACCCCCACAAGTTTCAGATTTCCGCTCGTAAAGAATGTACCAGAAATTTTGAAAATATTACAAGCCAATCAGCACAGCCAAATATCATCAATAGATACTCAACAAAGCTTGGAAAAAACTAGTGCACTAACCAATACTCAAGCGGCGCTAAAGTTTTTGTTTGAACAAGGCTATGCCTCAAGAATTGATGGGAATACTGGCAATATCGGGCGCACCTATTTGTACACTATATCTGAAAAAGGAATTGAGTTTTTAGATTTACTGCAACAATATGACGAATTAAAAAATAGTTTAACTGATCTTTTGGCGGTAGAGGCCTCAAACGATAGATTAGCTGCGATGATAAATATAATTGAGATTTTGCACGGTCAAAACAAGCAACTATCTAGACAGGAAATAATCGAACAATCTTCAAAATATATTAATCAGAGCGTAATTCCGCACCTTGAATACACTCGCCCACCAGCGATAGTATCTATGGTTGATCCAGAATCTACAAAAGGTAATTATCGTAAACTGTATATATTGAGTGAGCATGCTCTAAATGTCATCATTCCAATGATTGAGCGTTATAAAATAGCTGAAACACAACTTATACACAACCACATGGATACCTGGAAAAAGGCTGATGGCAGCCCAGTCAAATTTTATTAGTTGAAAACCAAAATAGCCCTACTCGACAACATCTGAAAACTTGGTTTTACTCACCCTATCTATATGCAGTTTGCCTCGCTTGGTCGCACCACACTTTCCTGGCTTGTCCAGCACAAATCACTGGTTGCGGCGGTCGTGTTGACGTCGATACTTGGCTATACCCTGTCGCTGGTGAGCTTTGCCTCGGGTTCTGCGGAGTTTGGCGGTATCTCAAGCTCACTACTTATTCCACTATTGTTTGGAGTATTGGCACTGACAGTGTATGGTATCTCGATTGGTCATGGGTTTTGGACAGGCAAATCGTTGCATCGTAGTCTTGTGATCGTCACTATGAGTGTACTTTTGACGCTGTTTTTTGCGCGTATTACAAGGACATGCATGCGATCGGCAAGGATAGGCCGCGCGCCAAGGAGTCGATGATTTTCTCGACCCAGTCCACGCACAAGCTGCTGGCCGGGCTGTCGCAGGCGTCGCAAATCCTGGTGCGCGAGTCCGAAACGGTGAAGCTCGACCAGGACGCGTTCAACGAAGCCTACCTGATGCATACCTCGACCTCGCCGCAGTACGCGATCATCGCGTCCTGCGACGTCGCGGCGGCGATGATGGAGCCGCCGGGCGGCACCGCGCTGGTCGAGGAAAGCATCCTGGAGGCGCTGGACTTCCGCCGCGCGATGCGCAAGATCGACGAGGAATGGGGCAAGGACTGGTGGTTCCAGGTCTGGGGCCCGGACCACTTTTCCGACGACGGCATCGGCTCGCGCGAGGACTGGATGATACGGGCCGAGGACGACTGGCACGGCTTCGGCAATCTGGCTCCCGGCTTCAACATGCTGGACCCGATCAAGTACACCATTGTCACGCCCGGCATGGACCTGAACGGCAAGTTCGCCAAGACCGGGATCCCGGCGTCGATCGTCACCAAGTTCCTGGCGGAACATGGAATCATCGTGGAGAAGACCGGTCTCTACAGTTTCTTCATCCTGTTCACGATCGGCATCACCAAG
>JAYUUP010000051.1:0-12814 GCA_043754825.1 bacterium
CCACCCCGGAATTTATTTTTCTCACTACTTTTTCATGTACCGGCTTCATTTTTTCGCTTTGCAAATCAAACGAAGAGTTAACGACGACACTGCGCGCTACATTGAGAATTTGCTTGCTACCGCCACTACTATCATTCATATGTTTTTGCACACTGTTGACCACGAGTCGATTGGTAATTTCGCCGAGGAGTAGTCGAGCGCCTTCATTGTCAGTGTTGCGGATGTTCATCTCCTCGATAGTCGGCACAAATGCTGCAGCTACCCGTGGCAACACATCATCAGCAGACACTTCCGCGATTAAATCTGATACCGAGCAGTGTACTTGGGTTTCATCATTGGGGTCAGACTCACATGTTGAAAGTGCATTTTGCACATCGCCTACAGTGGGATCTATTGTTTTATCTTGGCACGAATAGTTGATAATACTCGGATTTGTTGGGTTTGGCGTACCATTACAGAGTTGATTTGGATTGGTACACTGTCCATAAGTCGATTGTCCACAGCTAGGAGCATTTTTGCATTGATACGCAATTCCAGCATTTTTATCAATCGGACGGCAGCTATCAGCACACCCACCGCCATTGGAGTCAAACGCCTCTTGCCCGACACCACAATCACTATTAGTTTTCGTACCGACACACTGGCATGAAAATACCGCGGTGTTGACACTGCCACTACCAATACATTTTTTATCACCGGTACACCTTGGATCGCAGTTATTTGTAGGATCGAGCAGCACACATTGATTAAGTCCATTGGAGCCACATACTGACGTAAATCCAGTAGTGCAATTTACTACATTTACACAACGATTTGCGGTTTCCGGTGTTTTTGCTAAATTTGAAGGGTTGGCAACTGGGGTACAAATTTGAGTGGGATCAGGACACGTTCCATTGGTATTTCCACCACAGTTACTGCCACTACCTACTTTAGCTTCAAGACACTGATACGGAAATTCTGGATCGCTGTATGGACTGTTGCTTACATTTGCACACTGATCTCCTGGACCACAGGCACCACTTTGCCTGCCACACACTGGACTTTCACTCGGTGTAAATACCGGATTAGTATCAGGAGGTGTAATTGGCACTACGATAATTCCCGTTTGTATTGCATTTACCGTGTTTTTTTGGGTCTCAATCGCATACGTCGCTGTATTTTTTTGTGGTCCCATCGCAATTTTTTGAGTAAGCTTCTTGGTTTTCACGAGTTGCTGTGAGCAGTTGGCACCCCCAATATACATCTTTTCGTCGTCGTTGGTTTTTTTATCCTTAATGAGTTGTTTGAGGGTAGTGACATTGCGCTTGATTTTGCCGGTATCGGTAGTTTCAATCGCCTCTCGACATAATGATATCACCTGTGCGCTCACCTTGCCCTGATAGCCAAAATTACTGGTGATCGAGGTATTAAATATATTGAGAATCAACACCGCACCTCCAAGCAGTATCACTCCTAGTAACCCATCTCGTATGGCATTACGAGTAGCCACCACTGGCCCCGGACCTCCTGATACATCTCCTGCACTAAACACCGTCCCGAGTTGAGTCGCTGCAATCCTGATTATGAGGATAAGTATAGCAACGACCAAAATAATATTCATGATATCTCGAGTACACGTCAGCAACAAATTTGCACCGACTGTCGAGTTACTACACCCTTTAAGTAGCGATCCGAGCGCTTGGTTATTGTCCAAATACTTTGCTTCTTGTGCTACTGGTTTTACCGTATCGCTATATGCACTCATTGCCGGTAAAGCTACGCTCAAGCCTGCGCACACAAGCATCATCCCCACCAACATCTTCACCAATAATCCTCGCAGCAACTCAAACATATCTTTGTATAGATTATGAGTATATCAAGCTTTTAACACCTCGTAAAGAACTACAAAACAATCCAATCTGTGGATAACTTTTTAGTTATTTTAATAAAGTACGTCTCAATGTCATATTTTTATTACTTATCCACAGTTTATCCACAGTATTTTATTGTATTTACAATATTTTTTGTATTTTTGTATTTATGTTATCCACAACATCCATATTTACAAATATAAAGTTATCCACAATCTAAAATTATTTTTGATAAGTATAGTTGTCCACAATTTATCCACAGAAAAATATATTATCTGCTTATTTAATTACCATTTAACAATACTACTTTTGCACATGTGGATAACTACAATTTTGTATCTACTTATCCACAACTTATCAACAGGTAAAAACATGTGTTGTGGATAACTTTTAGAAAAAATGATAACTTATCCACAACCAAACAATTTTTTATTACATTTATTTTACCTCATATTACACGTGTTGTAAAATAAACCGAAAAAAATACCCGAGATGGGTTTTTCTTTGCAAATGATTGATATGATTATTTGTTGCGCTCTATAATATAATAGGCGAGTTCACCGAGAAGTTGTTTTGCCTCGATATTATTGCCTGATTGTACCGAAATAAATACTAAAAATTCATCTACAAGTCGAGATACTTCAGCCTCAGTTTCTTGTCGCACTCCGGTCAGCTCCACTTGCTCTTTGACCCATTCGATATCCCACGTATTAGCGTCCTTGTTGCCAAGGATTGCCATCATTTTCTGCTGATCTGATGGAGTAATGCGTTCAAACGTTCGCTTGACGAGTAGGGTACGCTTACCCTCAGTGATATCCGAAACAGTAGATTTTCCCACCTCTCCTTCTTCACCATATAGACCGAGCAAATCATCTTTCAATTGAAATGCAATCCCGAGTTTCTGCCCTGCCGCAAATACGGCATCACGTGTTTCCCTATTTACACCACCCAATACGGCACCCATCACCAGTGGTCGCGCAATCGTGTAACGACCGGATTTAAGATCTATCATGTTGTATATTTCTTCTTCGGATACATCTGCAAGTGAGCGTAACGACAACCCAAAGCTATCTTCATTTTGCCCGATCAACACTTCTGAGACCATATCCGACCATTCCTGAAAAACCTCTGGGTTTACCCCTCCCAAACAGTACGCCATACACAACTCTTGCGCCCATGCAAACGCCATATCTCCTGCCATAAGCGAGGTGTTAAGAGCAGTACGCTCTCGAAGCTCTTTATTTTCAATAATACTCGCAAACTCCAGCCGATTATAGGCTTCAATCGTAGGTGTTCCTCTGCGAACCAACGCGTTATCCATAATATCATCGTGGATCAAAGCAAATGACTGAAACAGCTCCTGAGCTAACTGTACCCTTAAAATCGATTCTAAGCCTACTTTATCATTTCCCCAGATATTGTATCCAAGCATGGTCAAAAATGGACGTACGCGTTTGCCACCTACCGCTGTACTGGCATCAAGCTGGATTATGAGAGACCTTGTTGCGTGGTTGATCTCTGCTGTAGATGTACGTTTAGTCTCAAGATAGTCGTGTAGCCGTGCATTGAAGTGGTGTACAAACGAACTAAGGGCTTGCTGAAGCTGCTGTGGAATACGAGTCACAATCAAATACTGTCAGGGTATCAGCTACTTTTTATCCCCTGTCAAGAACCTATACTTGTATCCCTTTATTATAGTATTAGTTAAAGAATAATAGTAATAACCTTGTGGATAAGCTGAGGATAAGTCATTTTTCTCAGTAATCATCTACAATATAGGTGGGGACAACTTAGACCTTAATAAATCATCAACGGGGATAAGTTTTTGCCTCAGATAGTTATACCCAAGTTATCCACAAGTTATCCACCGCTTATGCACAGGGTATCAATCACACAGTTTGGATACACGTGTTTTAGTACTTTGGCATGCTCTTCAAGAGTACTTCCCGTGGTAATAATATCATCTAATAGTAAAATTCTGTGGATAACTTTTAGTTTTTCGGCTAAAACAACATATTTTTTTGTATTTAAAATCAGCCTTTCACTTTTTTTCTGTTTATTTCTTTCAAGTGTAGAATATTTTTTTCGTACTAATACATTAATTTTTAGATTATTTTTTAAAACACGCGTTGTGATGGATGCAAATGAATACCCTTTTTTACTATAACGTAGTTGATCTGGAGCTATCGGAATGATAAGATCATACTCTCCATATGTTTTTTCCAATACCTCTATGTGCGTCGCAATATCCTCAATAAGTTCACTTATTATCTCATATTCACCTTCAAATTTGGCACGTTGAAATAATCGTTGTACGGCAGAATCGGTATACTCAAGGACATACCAGTGGTGACGAATCAATGACGGTGAGTGCTCACTATGATGCAACTGTAACTCTGTACTTTTAAATACAGTACGATCAAAATAGTGACTCGATATAGCCGAATACCGGCGTGGGGCAACGATATCTAAAAAAGTTATCCACAGTTTATCCACAGCTAAATATCAGTTCTTATCTCGATTTTGCTGAAGTTTTTGACTTCTATTGTATCAAAGTTATCCACAAGTTTGTCAGGACTCATTGTGACTTGGATCATTAGTTTTTGCCACTGAACTTGAAGAAGTGTACTGTTGACAACCGAGTTATCAACATGTGGATAAAGGTAGATTGTCATTTTAATGTGCTGATTTGGTACAAAACCCTTCTTTTTTCTAAATTCTTGGATAGATCGCTCAAAGTCTCGAGCAAACCCGAGTGCCGCAAGTTCGGTATCAATTACTTCGTCAACGATCAAATTTCCAAAGATCGATTGTTGTTTCCAGAGTGCGCCTTCGATTTTGGATAAACTCTTTGGCAATAAATTGCATTCTTGAAGCAAAATGTTGAGCATCAGCGGATTCATAGTCATCTCAGCTGTATCGCAGTACATGGGTTGTCGGACACGGATGTTTTTTTCCTTACGATAGTTGTGGACAATACTCACCAATTCACGCAGCGCCTCCATATCTGACAGGGCTGATCGTTCACGTGTTGAGAGCGCGCTGATTTGCAATATAGACGTCAAATGTACTGAGAGAGCTATTTTATCATCTTGGACGACATTGTATACCTTTTCAGTGTTAAATGGCTGTAAGGATGCAAATGTGATAGCAAACATTTTAAGAGTCTCGCGCAAACACGCGTTGGATTCATGGAGCCACTCAGTTGGCATGTCTTTAAGACGACGGATATACCAAGTTGAGAGCATATCGAGATACGGGATACACAGACGCGCCGCATCGATGAGATTGTAGGCATCCATGTGCTCGTATACTTGAGACATAGTTTTTTTAGTGTACGCGTACCACCATGTGTTGAGTGGATGTTCAAAATGTCCCTCTTTTAGTTTTTGTACGGGTTTGTGTTCATGTGCAAGGTCGTTGAGATACTCGACATACTTGGTGATATTGCTGATCAAAAGTGTACTAGCCTTAAATACATTTTCCAAGTCACGGTCTCGAAAACTGACACTCTCGGCGTTGAGCAGTCCTGAACTCATCAGATACAGTCTGATCGCATCTGCACCATATTTTTCGATAGTTGCTTCTGGTTCGGCGTAATTTTTCTTAGATTTACTCATCTTGGAGCCGTCTTGGGCGAGTATCAGACCGGAGCAAGTCACATCTTTAAAGGCAATATCTCCAAAAATGCCACTGGAGAGCACATGCAACACACGAAACCACCCACGAGTCTGATCCTGGGCTTCAATAATCCAATCTGCAGGACGATTTTGCTCCATGATATCTTTATTTTCAAACGGATAATGCAGCGATGCCCACGGCATAGACCCACTCTCAACCCAGCAATCTAGCACTTCTGGGATACGAGTATAATACTGGTTTACTTCGTCTTTGAGGATAATTTCATCGATATAGGGACGGTGCACATCAAACGGAACAAGTCCACCTACCGCGACATACTCATCGTAGTCAAAGCGTACTTTCTTGAAAAAGTAGAAAATTGGTGCGACTTTTTTGCTGTTTGGGTGTAGTTCGTACAGCCACGTTGTCCAAAGTCTACGCTCATCTTCAGTAAACATGAGTTGGACGACTGAGTATTTGTCAAACAACTCCATGATTTCCTCGAGCATTTTTTGGGCAAACTGCGAAAACTTTTCGATACCTTCTTCCTTTTGTTGTCTTAGCTCAAAGAGGTTTTTGCTACGATATTGCGAGGCGTTGATACCGAGAGGAAGTTTGCTTTGTGAGTCACCAAAAATCACGGTTTTGTACTGTGAGTACAGTTCTGGATTGAGATCGCGAGTGTTTACCAGTCTGAAAAATGGATTTACCGATTTTTGTGCTAGTTCCTCGATACTATTGATAAATATTGTCTGAGTTTTTTGTTTGTTTTGCCAGATTGGCAGTGGATTTCCCCAGTAGCGATTGCGTGAAATTGACCAGTCAGGTGCAGTCTCAAGACCTTTACCAAAACGTCCGTACTTTAATGACTCAGGATGCCAAGTAATTTTTTCATTGAGAGCTAGCGATTGATCTTTGATTTTAGTTTCAGCGATAAACCAGCCTTCTTGCGGTGCATAAAACACCTTTTTACCATCACGGTCAAACAATGGCACACGGTGTGAGTGGCGCAGCGTTGCAAACAGGCGGTCATTTTTGTCCAATATTTTGATAATTAGTGGGTTGGAGGCTTCGTTTTTCTTGCCAAACACTGGAGATAGCTCCTCGTCGAGATCCGCCAGCATTTCGCCGTGTTCGTTGAGAACTATTACAAATGGCAAATTTCGCTCTTTAATCATCGCAAAGTCGTCCTCGCCGTAGGGTGCGATATGTACCAGCCCCGTACCATCGCTATCAGTGACAAAATCTGCAGTATAAACTTTGAAAAGTCCCGCTTTTTTCTCGTATTCCTTGATTTTTTTGGTGAGTTTGAAAAGTGGTTTGTACTCCAATCCCTCCAAATCAGCACCTTGCAATGTGACCAATTTGATGATATCGAGTCCGAGAGAGGTAAAATACTCACCACTATCTCGTGCGTTCTCCAGCTTTTCTTTGAGTTCTGGGGTGTTGAGAACTTCATTTTGAAAGTGCAATGAGATAACTGGTATCGCCCGATTATCAGCAACTAGCACAAATTCAGCTGTAGCAGCCAGATAAAATATAGAATAATTGGTCTCAGCTCCCACTGCGATACACGTGTTTGCGGGGAGTGTCCAGGGAGTAGTGGTCCACGCCAATAGGTTGAGGGGCGCGTCAAATGCCAAAGTTTGCTCGATTCTTTGCAAGGTTTTGATATTTTGCTCGACGATTTCCACTCGCTCTTTGGCTTCACCGATTTCGAGGTCGCTCAGCATTTCTCCAGGGAGGTTTGCCTCGCTTTGGTCTGGTTTTACGGTAAAAGCAAAACTAATTTTTTTGACAGTTTCTTTTCGTTGCACGGATTGCAGTTCTTTGTGCATTTGTTTGAGAAGCTGGGTTTGCTCACTCAGTTGCTGGTTTACTGCGGTTGCTACGGTGTTTTTGATCGTGTTCCAGCCCTCTTTTGACGCTTCAAATCTGACAAATGGTGTCTCAATAGTCTCGTTGACATACTTCACCTCCATCGCGACATCGGTGTGAGAGAGTGGAATACCGAGTGATGGCGAGTACAAACTGATGCGATATCCCTTGTAAAGTAGTTCTTTGTTCCAGAGTTGTCCTAGTCCCCACCACACAGATTCGGCAAACTCGTTGTCCATGGTACGGTATTGGTCGTCCATGTCTACCCAACGCCCGATACGCCTGACAGTAGTACGCCACAAAGCGTCATTTTCCATGATTATGGAGCGACACGCCCGGTTAAACTCCTCGATACCAATGTCAGCCTCGATTTGGCGCTTATCGGTGATTTTAAATTGCTTCTCTATCTTGGACTCTACCGGTACTCCATGGCAATCCCAGCCCCAACGTCGTGGCACATAGTACCCTTTTTGAGTATAGTATCGCAGTACCGTGTCTTTGACTTGAGAGATAAAGATGTGTCCCCAGTGTGGAGTTCCGTTGGCAAAAGGAGGGCCGTCAAGAAATACAAATGCGGGTTTATTTTTGTTTTGCGCGAGTGACTTTTCAAAGACTGAATTATCGTCCCAAAACTGCAGTACGTCGAGTTCTGTTTTAAGCATAGTTTGAGTGGGTCTATCCTAGAAAATAGGGGTCGTCAAGTAATAAGAGAATCGCAAAGAAATAATATCGAGAAATTAACTAAACACGTGTTGGAAAACAAAACAAGCCAATATATTTAATATTTGTAAACCAACACGTGTTGGATAAGATAAATTGTCTTTAAATGCAGTATAAACCAGAAAAATAATTAAATGCTCCAAGAGCTATTTGTCGGATTCCTTGCCAAATTGTGAGATGAGGCTTTGCCGATTCGAAGCGATTTGGATAAGGTGGTGGTGCACACGAGAGGACTTGAACCTCCACTCCCTTGCGAGAACTACCACCTCAAGGTAGCGCGTATACCAATTCCGCCACGTGTGCCTAGGATGTATGAGAGCAAAGAGTCTACTTTATGTCAAGTCGTAACTGAGTGTCTGTTGCCTTGCCAAACCTTAGTTCAAGAATTAAAGATACTAATATTATGAATATAGAAGTAGAGTATAAATTTGCACTTAATATGCCAATTGCAGATTTTACAAAAATTCTCAAAGCAAAAAACTATCTGTTAGGCAAAAGAAAATACGAAAAAACAGTGATGTACGACAATCAAGCTCGGATTATGCAGCGTGATGACGGCAGAATTCGCCTGCGACAATCAGGTGACAGATATAGTCTATCGTATAAAAAACCACTCCCAAATACACTGGGACAGCCAAAAAAAGAGATAGAATATGAAACTGAAGTCGGCAGTTTTGAGTTGATAGATAAAATATTGCACACGATGGAATTTAAATCTACCTCGAGTTACGAAAAATATCGGACCACTATACTGGAAAAAAGTGTTCAAATTACGATTGATGAATATCCCTATCAAACGTTTGTCGAAATTGAAGGCAATGAAAATAATATTTTAGAAATTGCGATTGATTTAGGTTTTGATATATCTACACATATCAATTTGCCAGCTGACACGTTGTTCAATTTATGGAGAAAAGAGAGAGGCTTACCGGAGAGTATGCATATGTCATTTGCAGATTTTGATAAGTAAATATGGCAAAAAACATCCTATTTCTGGACTTCAACGGGGTGTTATCTCAAAAGACATTTTGGTTTTCACTTTCTCGCCCCTCACATCCATTACATCACTATTTGGTGCCGCTTGAAACTTATTTATTTGGGCACAACATTGATATTGTAAAAAAGTGGATGAAGGGTGGCTATACCAGTGAGCAAGTGGTCAAAATGGTGGCTGATGCTATCGATGCACCTTATGTACCGCTTTTACGTCAATTTATCATAGATGCGGTCAATCTAGATGTCTCTGCGAGTATTCTGAAAAATATACAAACATTAAAAAAGGAATATATTGTAGTGTTGATGACCGATAATATGGATAGCTTTAGTCGTTTTACATTGCCAGCACATGCCCAAATCAGCGAGACATTTGATGAAATATTTGTATCTTGTGAGCAAAAAGTATTTAAAACTGAAGAAAATTGTACGGCATTTGAGAGTATTATTGCAAAATATGGCGCAGTCAAAGAAAACTGCAAACTACTCGATGATTCGGTGCGAAATTGTACTGCTTTTAAAGCGTTTGGTGGGCAAGCGGTGATGGTAAAAGGTGTAGTGCAGACTAACAGGGCATTGAAAAAGATCATTAAAAATACAGAGCAAAAGTGGCAATGGCAGATATAAAAAGCTACGCACGCTTGACATTTTGTGCAAACTCGGGTTTTCTTGTTGTATTATGCCAGCAACCTGCGCAATTAGTGGAAAAACTTACATGATGGTGACCAAGCGTTCACACTCCAAAGTAGGTACTAAAACCAAGGTCAAGGCTAACCTTCAGCGAATTCGCATTGGTAACAAAATGGTCAAAATCTCGGTCCGCGCGATGCGCAAATTTAAGGTCAAATAATTTTGATACATGCCTCACAAAACTCCAGTACTCCAATATGTTGTGCTGGCTTTTTTGTTGATAATCGCCTTCGGATTTGGATTTTGGTTCGGTACCAAGCAGCAAAAAGTAACCAGCGCCATGGCTCAAAAAACACAAACTATCGAGCAAAAAACCATGGTTGCCTTGCCGGTACCGGGAGTCGAGTGGATCAAGGCTGGTGCTGACAATATTTGCCCTGTCGATCATCCAGTCAAAGCCAAGCTCGATGGTACTACTGGATTTTATTATGTGCCTGACAACAAAAGTTATGACCGAGTCAAGCCAGCATTTTGCTTTGCGACTGAGGAGTACGCCAAAGATACAGCAGGATTCATTAAAAAATAGACAAAACTATACAGCTTGAGTATACTGCATACATGAATCAAATCACCGATGAACAGGTGCGTGAGGCAGCGCTTGATATGGACAATGAGCTCGGGCTCTACATTCCGGCTGATGTCAAAGACGAAAATGCGGTCTTCAACTATCGTGAGTTGTTTTTTACCCTCAGAGTTTTGCACTATAAGTATAAAACCATGTCACCGGAGCAAGTACGCGATGAGTTTATAGAGTACTACAATGCGCCAGATGAGCAAAAAAATGTGATTATTGTCACGCTCAACAACCGTATGGAAGATGCAGAGTATCAGCAAGGTTTGCGTGATGCACGTGGCGAGGAGGACACGGTTGATATGCTCGTGCGGGTGTATGAGCTGCTTAGAAATGGAGATGATGTCGAGGGGCGGGTCCAAGCGGCACAGTTTTTGTACAGTCTGGAAAATGGCGTATATCCCGAACCGGAGGACGACTTGACTGGGCAACTGGCAACTGTGGATCGGTATGACAATGAAAAAATAATCGATGCGCAAGAGGCCGAGTTTTTACGCAAAGATATGGAGATACGCATGCAGCGCGAAAACCATGTCTCGTTTGAGGCGCTATCACCAGAAGAAGTTGCTTCAAAATATCTGCGTGGGGCAGGACTAGTAGATCCTGGTGCGCGTAATAGCGGCTTTCGAGTGGATCGCGATCTAGACGTCGAATAATTTGTCGCATGTCACGATTTGTCGCATTGTTGCGCGGAATAAATGTCGGAGGAAATAACAAAATTGATATGAAAACGCTGGCAAATTTGTGTGAAAAAATTGGTTGGCAGCAAGTAAAAACCTATATTAACTCAGGAAATGTGATTTTTGAAAGCCAAGAAACTGATACAAAATTATTGGCGAGGGTTCTGCAAGATGATATATTGGTTGAATTGGATTTGTAGTAAAAGTACTTGTGATAAAAGCTGAGTGTATCGAGGTTATCGCTGAGCAAACACCAGTAAATATTCAAAATAATGCCGATATGAAAACGGATGTGCTGTTTTTGTGGGGTGAGTTTGACAGTGAAAAAAGTGTAGATTTGATCAAGCACAACATTGAGGTTGACGCGCTGGTGTATCTCCCAGGTGCAATCCTCTGGTCGGTCCTGCGAAATGACTATGCTAAAAGCGGAATGAATACATTTATCGGGTCAGTAGTGTACAAAAATATGACTGCCAGAAATATCAATACTGTGCGAAAAATCGCAGCGTTGCTCAGTTGAGGATACGCACAATCGTGATGGTGACAGGAAAAGTGTCATATAGTCTAGGTATAGCCTTCAAGAAAAAATAAATTGTTTTACAGCCAGGTGTTTTTGACGATATTGTGTTGATTGGACGTATTTGCCAATATATTGATTTCAAATTAGTTATATATTAATCGTAAAATTCAACCTGTGCAAAAAAATGTACAAGTTCAAAATCACACAATTCCATGCTTTCCACTCTCAAACAATACTTTGGTTATGATACGCTGCGTCCGGCGCAGGAACCAGTGATTGAGTCGATTATGGCGGGACGCGACACGTTGGCTATCATGCCCACTGGCGGCGGCAAATCACTATGTTATCAGCTACCAGCACTGCTCATGGATGGGCTGGTGATTGTGGTATCGCCGCTGATTGCACTGATGCATGATCAGGTGGAAAGCCTGGAAAAAAATGGAGTCAAGGCAGCCTTTCTTAACAGCTCTCAAGAACCACTAGTGCAGCGAGAAATCCTCAAAAATCTAGACGAAATCAAGTCAAATGGACACGCCAGTCATGTCGGTGATCTCAAACTGCTGTATGTCTCGCCTGAAAAACTGCTCGCGGATGATGCCAAGTTTTTGCGGTATTTGAAAGAGTTGCCGATATCGTTGATCGCGGTTGATGAGGCGCACTGTGTCTCGAGTTGGGGACATGATTTTCGCCCGGAGTACTCACAGCTTGGCATTCTCAAGCAGTATTTTGCACAGACGCCGATTTTAGCACTCACGGCCACCGCAGACAATCTAACTCGAGTTGATATCCTGGATAAACTTAAGCTACACAACCCGCAAACCTTTGTTTCATCATTTGACCGCCCAAATATTTACTATCGAGTGGAGCCGCGTGGTGATGCATTTGAGCAACTCACTGAGTTTATAGAGGCGTGGCCTGACCAGGCGGGGATTGTGTACTGTCTATCACGAAAAAGCTGTGAGGAAGTAGCCACCAAGCTCTCAAAGCACGGTATCAGCGCCCTCCCATATCATGCCAACCTCACCCAAGAACAAAAATCTCGAGCGTATCGGCAATTTATGGCGGATCAGACGCAGGTTATCGTGGCAACAATCGCGTTTGGAATGGGTATCGACAAGCCAAATGTACGATTTGTAGTGCACTGGAATTTGCCAAAAAATATCGAGAGTTATTATCAGGAAACAGGGCGTGCCGGGCGTGATGGATTGCCGAGTGAGGCGCTTTTACTCTACAACGCCGGAGATGCGGTGACACTGCGCGGATTTATCGACAAAAGCCAAAGTTCGCGTCC